>JAPLHM010000212.1 GCA_026389635.1 Chloroflexota bacterium
ACACGGTCCATATATTGCCTGTGCTCGGGTTCATGGGTGACCATGATAATCGTCTGTTTCCTCTCGTCGCACAACTGGCGCAGAAGGTTCATAACAATGCCGGAATTTTTGGTATCCAGGTTGGCGCAGGGCTCATCCGCGAAGAGTATCTTCGATTTATTGACCAGCGCACGGGCTATGGCTACACGCTGCTGCTCCCCTCCCGACATCTGGCTGACGAGGTGTTTGGCGCGTTTGCTCAGTCCCACGGTCTCCATCATCTCCAGCGCCGCCCTGCGGTATTCCCTGGCCGGCGCGCCCAACATCATAAGCGGCAGGCAGACATTCTCCAGGGCATTCAGCTCGGGCAGCAGGGCATACTCCTGGAATACATAGCCCAACTTGTTGAGGCGAAAGCTGGTCTTCTGCATTGATGAGAGGGCCAGAACATCTATACCGTCCACCATTATCTTGCCTGCTGTGGGGTCGTCCAGCAGGGCCAGCATGTGCAGGAGGGTTGATTTACCTGAGCCGCTGGGTCCCATGATGCCCACAAATTCCCCCTCTTCGATAACCAGGTCGACATCTTTGAGCGCCTCCACCGGCACTTCGCCTCTAAAGGTTTTCCGCAATCCTGCCGCTTCGATAATGCCCATAGTATTAACCCCAGATAGCCTTGATGATATTCTGCCGGGTTACCATCCATGACGGGATAAAGCCCGAGATCATACTGACCACTATCATGCTTACAATACCAAAAATCATATCTTGCCTGACCAGCACCAGGCTGACCATGCCGATGGGCATGGGGAGGGGATATTGAATAAAGTACGGTATCAGCAAAGCGTGAATTATTATCTCCCCGGCGAGAATGCCCAGCGAGGCATAGAATGCTGCCTGAAATATATAGGACATAACTATGATGCGTTCTTTCATGCCGATGGCCTTGAGGATTCCTATCTGCCTGCGGCGGTTGATGGTAGCTATAAAGATAACGATGAAAATGGTAATGCCGGCTACCAGCAGGCCTATGGTGGTAACAATACCTTTAATGATATCGAAGGTCTGCGTCAACCCGCTGATATAGCCTATGAAATCCATCCAGACGTTGATCTGCTCCTTCTCGATGCCCATCATTCTCAGGCGGTCGATATAGACTCGCTCGGGCACCGAGCCGTCCGTCTTGATCAGCACTTCTGAGGCCCTGTTGTGGATGCCCAGCACCGATTCCATCTCCTTCTCTGTCACAAAGACGCTGAGGTCAGCCAGAGGAAAATACGTATTGTAGATGCCCTTAATTTTATAGTCACGCTTGACCCCGTTGCCGTAGGCTATGGACACCTCATCTCCAACCCGGGCGCCTTTAAGTGAGGATATCTGGAAGCTGGCCCCGTAGCCGCCTGCTATCTCCTTGCCCATGATGACCTGGTCGCGGTCGCCCTCCTCCAGGTACCTGCCTGATACCATATAATTCTGCAGGCTGGTGACCTTGACCTCCTCAAGGGGGTTAATGGACTTAATATTCCAGGCTTTCTCCCGCACGTCCAGGTTATCCTTACCCGGGTCGTACCTTATCATCCCGGACTGGGCGTAGCGCGAACTGCTGCTCACCACGCCGGGCAGTGTATTGATCTTCGTTTTCAACTGCTGAACCTGGTTGACATATTTATCGTCCACAACGGGCAGTATCACGATATTGGAAACATAGTTTTCCTGCGCCTGCTGGTAGGCCTTGCTGATGGCCCCGTTCATTATGGATGACGTAAAAATGATATTGATAAAGGCCAGGGTGGTGACAAGTATGGTCAGCACCAGGGTGTACTTGTTGCCACGTGTGATAGCTTTGAAAACCAGAAAGAAGGCGACCCTCAGGTCGTTGGCCAGGTCTGCAAAATTAAATCTGTTACCGGGGGTAAACTTCAATTCGATCAGCTCCGTTCGCGGTAATGATAATTAGACATCTGCGACAAGTCAATTTACGCAACCGCGAAGCCCGGGGGCAGTGTATTCACCCAACATAGTGGACATGGCTATAGCCATCTACTACAATGAGCCGGATAGTCCATACGTGTTAAAATCCGCTCAGGTTAGCACAGGAGGCATCCCATGAACGGCTCACCTTCAGATGATCAGGCCGCAATCTATACCCGCCCGGCCGAGATCCTCAAGCACCTGATCCGCCATAATACGGTCAACCCGCCGGGGAATGAGGCTGCGTGCATCAACTACATCAAGGGACTGCTGGACTGGGCGGGCGTGCAAAACACCATCGTAGCCGGGGAGCCGTCCCGCCCCAACCTGGTGGCACGCATCCCGGGGCAGGGTTCCGCGCCACCGCTACTAATGTACGGGCACATAGACGTTGTGACCACTGCCAACCAGAAATGGAGGCTTAACCCCTTCGTCGGGGAGGAACTGGATGGATACGTCTGGGGCCGCGGCGCCCTGGATATGAAAGGGGGCATAGCCATGATGCTGGCGGCCATGATGCGCGCCAAATCGGATGGACTGGTCCCAGCCGGCGATGTACTGCTGGCCGTGCTGAGCGACGAGGAGAACCGCAGCACCTTCGGGGCGGAATACTTAGTGACCAGCCAGACACAGCTCTTCCAGGGCGTTAAATACGCCATCGGTGAGTTCGGCGGCTACACGTCACACATACTGAGGCACCGCTTTTACCCCATCATGGTCTCGGAAAAACAGTGCTGCGGCGTGATAGCCAACCTGCGCGGCAAGGGTGGCCACGGGGCCTGGCCTGAGCGGGGTGGCATTATGGCACGCCTGGGGCGTTTGCTGCAGAGCCTGGAGCGCCGCCTGCCGGTGCATTTAACTCCCGTTGCCAGGGAACAGGTCCGCTGCACCGCCGAGGGCCTGCCCAGCCCGCTGAAACAGACACTCATGCAACTGCTTATCCCCGCGTTGACCAATTCAATCCTCGATACCCTGGGCCAACAGTTGCGCATGTTCGACCCTATCCTGCATAACACCGTCGCAGCCACCACCATACACGGAGGTGAAAGTTTCAACCAGGTCCCCGGCCAGGTTACCCTCGGGCTTGACTGCCGCCTGCTGCCGGGCTTTTCCCCTGATGATATCATCGCCGAACTCAAGGGCCTTACCGGCGGCGATGTGGAATACGAGGTGTCTCATTTCGGCGGAGGTATGCCGGAACCCGACATGGGCCTTTACGATACGCTGGCGGAGATACTGCAGGAGAGTGACCCGGGCAGTACCCCCACACCCATGCTCTTCCCGGCCGTTACGGATGCGCGCCTCTTCGCCAGGCTGGGCATACAGACATACGGCTTCACCCCGCTCAATCTGCCGCCGGACATCAACTTCGAACAGCTCTTCCACGCGGCTGATGAGCGCGTCCCAATCAAGGCCCTAACGTTCGGTACCGACGCCATTTACAAGCTGCTTCAGCGTTTCGGCGAGTGATGAAACAGATGGCCTTATTTAAAGTCAAATAATAAGGCGGGCCTGAAAGGTCCCGCTTTCTGTATTATCCAGGTTAAAGTCGTTATCCAAATCCAGGTAAAGGCAAAGTCTATGTCTATAAAATCGTAGGAATTGCCTGTCGCTATTGATAGTACGCTTAACATCTACGACTTGCCTTATTATACAGCGTATTGACATGGGGGCGTGGGGGGGGGGGTAGACTTCGACGGTAGACATAATATAAAACTCATCCTTAGATTAAGGTATTATTGAACTTGGGTGGGAGGCAAATGGCAAAATGAGTGCATTGGCGGATATGGCATTGGTAGCGATGATTGTCCCTATGTTTGACGTGATTGTGATTGACGGGGCTTATGACTGTGAAAACTAAGGAAACCGGGGGCAAGCTGTCATTAAGTTTGCTCATACTAATTTTCGTGCTTCTGACTATCGGAATTCTCGTCTCGGGACACTTCTTTTATAGTAATTACGCAAATAACCACAGGACACAGGTTGAGAACCAGCTTTCCGCTATTGCAGACCTAAAGGTCGGGGAGATCGTGCAATGGAGAAAGGAGCGAGTTAGGGACGCTAACCAATTATATAGTAACCCTGTCTTCTCCAGCCTGGTGCAGCGCTATTTTGAGCACCCTGACGACGTAAATGCGCAGGAACAGATAAGGTCTTGGCTCTTCCAGCGGTATGGTCAGTATTCAAGTATCTTCCTGCTGGACACCCAGGGAATAGGACGGATTAGTGTCCCCGATGCAGCCGAGCCAGTTCCCCGCCATATACCACAGGATTCTCAGCAGGCTCTGCAATCGGGTAAAGTGACCATCCTGGATTTGCATCGAGATGAAGACAATCAGCAACCCTCCATGGCAATTCTCATTCCTATTTTCAAAGAAAAGGATGGCAACCTGCCGCTGGGCGTCGTAGTTATGCGTATTGACCCTTACCAGTATCTCTATCCCCTTATCAGCCGCTGGCCCACGCCCAGCACGACATCTGAGACACTGATCGTACGAAGGGACGGCAATGATGCACTGTTTCTTAACGAGTTAAGGTTCCAGAAGGACACGGCTCTCAAACTGCGTACTTCAATGGAAAATATCAATACACCTGCTGTCCAGGCCGCTCTGGGAAATGAGGGAATTGTAGAAGGGCTTGATTATCGCGGTGTACCTGTGATAGCCGATGTGCGCGCAATTCCCGATTCTCCCTGGTTCATGGTTGCCCGCATGGACATCTCGGAGGTATTCGCGCCCCTGACACAGATACTGTGGCTGGTTATAGCCCTGGTTGGTGCGCTGCTGATTGGAGCTGGCGCAGGTGTGGGGCTGATCTGGAGGCAGCAAAATATTCTCGTTTATAAGCAGCGAACTGATAGTGCAAAAGCACTAAGTGAGAGCGAGGCACGTTATCAGGCTCTGTTCGAAAATGCCAGCCTGGCGATTTCCGAATCTACATTAGAACGTAAGTTGCTTTACGTTAATCCCAAGTTCGCCACTATGTTCGGCTATAAATCACCGGAAGAAGTCATGGCTACGGTCAAAGATACTGCTGCCGATCTCTTTGCGTATCCGCATCAACGTGAGGAAATCGTCCGGTTGAAGCGAGATAATCCGGACTTAAACACATTTGAAATCCCTTACCGCCGTAAAGACGGCAGCACCTTTTGGGGAAACCTATCCATTCGTATGATAACTGATTCAGACGGTTCTTCATTCCTTGAAAGTTTTATCGAAGATATCACCGAGCGCAAGAAAGCGGAGGAAGCTTTGCGGGAGAGCGAGGAGCGGTTTCGGGTTGCGCAGGAAATGTCTCCCGATGGATTCACTATTCTGCATCCCTTGCGAAATGAAAAAGGTGAGATTATTGACTTTACATGGGTTTACGAAAATAAGACAATCGCACGTATTAACGGAACAGATCCGGAAGAAGTAAAAGGCAAGCGGATGCTTGACTTATTTCCAACTCATAAAGGCACATCTATATTTGAAGCATATACCTATGTGTCCAATTCTGGAAAGCCACAGATAATAGAAGAAGTATATGTTGGAGAGATCGTTTCAAGGCCGACATGGTTACGTCTGGTGGTTGTATCGATGGGTGAAGATATTGCAATTCTTGCACA
>JAPLHM010000274.1 GCA_026389635.1 Chloroflexota bacterium
GAAATTTGCCGTTGAAGGCCTAAGCGATTGTTTGCGCATGGAACTGAAACAATTTGGGATTGACGTCATTCTGATTGAACCGGGATTTATTAAAACAGAATGGAGCGCCATTGCCAGAGACAACCTTTTAAAGGTCTCAGGACAAACCGCATACAAAGATCTGGTTGTCAGGCACGCCCATACGATGGAAGTGGGGAATAGCGACGGTTCGGACCCAATTGTCATCGCAAAATTGATTAACAAGGCCATTCATGCCAAACACCCGGAAGCACGCTACGCCGCGGGGAAATCAGCAGCGCTAATATTGTTTCTCGATAAAATACTCTCCGACAAAATGGGTGATAAGGTGATGCTTAGTCAAATTAAATAAGCGAGCAACCACTCATCAGCAAAACGGGCATCGGCTCCGCGACGCTATGCTGGCCGTTTACCCTCCTGCAAGCAATTGCTTGAGCGCTGGAATTAGCCTTTTACGCTCAAAAAGGAGCTCGGGAACCGTCCATGATGCTCCACCATCCAATCCGGGTGTTTCAAGCCCTGGGTTAAGGCGGCGCCTGCTTCCTGGCTGCCAAAGCCTGGAACAGTAATTTGGAATCCTCGAACAGTGACATTGCGTATTGCAGGGCTTTGTTCATGTCTTTCTCCGGTTCCTTTGATATTTTGCCATGCCCGGGATAAAGCTCATCTATCCTCAGCGTGTTGAGGTGCCGTATGGAGTGCATATAATCGCTTATGTTGCCGGAGGGGCCGATATTGGAAAGGGTGCCCCCGCTGAAAACAGTATCGCCGGAAAAAAGGGCCCGCTGTGACGGCTCGTACAGGCAGATACAACCTGACGAATGCCCCGGCGTGTGGATGACAAGGAGCTGGTAATTTCCGATATCTATGTAGTTGCCATCCTCCAGCCACAGGTCGACTTTTATGCTGCCTGCGCGCCATTCTTGAACGCCTTGCAGGGTTACGAACTCATCCTGTAGTTCGATCTTGTTGGCCGCGTTACGGTGAGCGGCGATAATTGCGCTTTTGGAAAAGAACCCGGCTGCCCCCGCATGATCCATATGTTCATGTGTCAGGATCATCAGGTTTATATCCTCCGGCCTTAACCCAATCTGGCTCAAATATTCCTTGAGGACAGGGTAATTGCTGACAATCCCGCTATCGATTAGCACGTTCTTATCGGTTCCTTTCAGCAAATACACATGGCTTCCGGGCTTGATATTGTAGATCTGGTATATGCCTGGCCTTAGCTCAATAAAATGTTTCCGTTCTGAATTCGTTCCTTGCATATTATCATCCTATTATGCTGACGTTAGCTTCGCGCAATCTCCGGCAAAGCTTTCCCATTATGGTGAAGGAGAAGTAGGGATGTTGCTGAACAAGGTATATGAATTTAGTGAAATCCAGGGCTACCAGGTTTGTCCCGGGTTCTTCAGCCGCTGCGGATGTTGAGCGTGGCGAACCGTCAATCAAAGACATCTCGCCGAAGAACTCACCGGGACCCAGTAGAGCCAGCGTTTTTTCTTCTCCCCCGGTCGTCTTCTTCAATAACTTGATCCTTCCACTGTGCACAATGAACATCTCAGCTCCTGTGGCACCGTCCTCGAAGATGACTTCACCCTTTTGAAAGGTACGGAGAAACTTCTCGAACAATGTACCTGCCTCTTCCATAATCTCCTCCGTCTGCTTAAATACTCAGCTTCTCGCCCTCGCCAAGTGCCCTGATGGCGATGTTCAATTCCCGGGACAGCATCCCGGCCTCTTCGCGGATCTCCTTCTCAAACTCGGGGCTGAGGTGGACTAAATACGTTGGGGGCAGGTAACCCCTTATTTTTCGTAACTCCAGGAGCTCCTGCTTCAGCATCTCAGAGCACAGGTGGCCGCTGGCCCGGGCCTCCTCGCCCAGGCGGTTGGGAAAGGTCAGTTCCGTGATGAGGTGGTCCGGGCGGACATGCTGCCAGGCAGACGAAAACCCGGGCCCGGTATCCCCGGTATAAAATATTCTTTTACCCTCCGGGGAGGTGATTTCGAATCCCACCGCCTCAAGAGGGTGGTTTACCGGCACCGCTGTGACCTCAAAGCCTTCGACATTCTGCGCCGTAAAAAGCTCAAGCGGACAGAACTCAAGGATTTGCCTGTCTATGTAGCCGAACTTTTCCGTGAATTTGGGATAGATCAGGCCATCGATGAGGTGGGAGGACAATATCTCCAGTGTGTGCG
>JAPLHM010000190.1 GCA_026389635.1 Chloroflexota bacterium
ACTCACGTACAGTGCAAAGTTGGTGATATCAGGGCGGCCGTCAGGCCGCCCTGTTTGGCCGGTTTTGACTTGTTATTAATCCGGTGCTAAAGTATATAGTAAATTAGCAGTCTAAAGTGGAGAGTGCTAAAAAATGAGCAAGGCTGCTTATAAAAGACGAGACGCTGTACTAAAGATCATAGTCAGTGAATATATTGTTACGGCGACCCCCGTAGCATCTGAGGCCATTTTGCGCCATCACAGCCTGGGTGTAAGCCCTGCCACTATCAGGAATGACATGGCTTCCCTTGAGGATGACGGTTATATCACCAGGCCATATACTTCCTCAGGTGGTGTGCCCCTGGATAAGGGCTACAGGTTTTACGTTGAAAACATATCCGGGAACACGGATCTTAGCGGTGATGAGCAGAAACGCATCAGGCGACTGCTGGATACGGCTGTTGACGAATATGACAGGATTCTGAAAATAGCTGCCGGCGTGATGTCGCGCCTGGTGGGAAACGCGGCTATTGTCACTTTCCCAAAGTCAGCTGAATGCAGGTACAAGCATATCGAGCTGGTTTCCACGCAGCAGTATGTTGTTATGCTGGTGCTGATACTGAGTAACGCGGTTCTGCGCCGGCAGACCATTAAATTTGGCGAACCCGTTGACCAGGGGCAATTGAGCGAAGCAGCAGTTAAATTCAACAGGGAATATGCCGGACGGACACGGAGCCAGATCGCTGCCGGGAAGCTGGTGATGACCCCGCTGGAGAAAAAGATTTCAGCTACCATCCGCGAGGTAATGGCCGGGGAAGACGCTATTGAATATGAGAGTTCATACTTTGAGGGCCTGCGGTTGATGCTGGAACAGCCTGAATTCGTGCAGCGTGAGCGCATGCTCGGCGTACTCGAGCTGATGGAAGCCAAGGGCTGGTTACGAAATGTTATCGACTGGCAGGTTACAGAGGAAGGAGTCAAGGTCATTATTGGAGGGGAAAACCGCGAATCCGCCCTGCACGACTTGAGCCTCGTCTTCAGTCAGTATGGTGTACCTGACCAGGTCCAGGGCGCGGTCGGGATTATCGGCCCCAAGAGGATGGACTACTCGAGGGCTATTTCTACCGTCAATTACATTTCAGGCCTTTTAAGCGAACTGGTGGCAAGGGTTTGCCGCGATGACAGATAGATAATCTAAATCAGGAGGGTATCTTGGCAGAGGAACCCATTTCGCAGGAGCAGGATAATATCGAAGACCTGAAAAAGGCCCTCGCAGAGGCAGAGGAAAAATCTAAGACCTTCCTTGCCGATGCGCAAAGGGAAAGGGCCGACTATCAGAATTTAAGGAAGAGGACGGAACAGGAGAAACAGGAGTCGTCGTCCAGGGCTAATACGGAGATGATCAGGCTGCTGTTGCCTGTTGTAGATGATATGGAACGCGCTTTTGCCATGGTTGACCCGGGATTTCAAGACTCAACCTGGGTTGAAGGTTTCAGGATTATCCAGCGAAACCTGCAGGATATCCTGCGGTCGCATGGCTGCATGGAGATAGAATGTGTGGGCCGGCGGTTTGACCCCAATTTTCACGAGTCGGTAGCCTATGAAGACGGGGAGGAGGGAATGGTTGTTTCCGAGCACCGCAAGGGGTATACCATCAAAGATAAGGTGCTCAGGGCTTCCCAGGTAGCGGTCGGCAAAGGAACCCATCCCGGTACGAATGCAGAAGGTCGTGATGACCGGGAAAATGACGAGCCTGAATAATGGATATTAATTAACAAAATCTTGATCAAAGGAGGATAAAATGGGTAGAACAGTAGGCATAGATCTGGGAACAACGTTCAGCCTTGTGGCAACCATGGAGGGCGGCGAACCGGTGATCATCACTAACCGCGAGGGCGAACGTTTGACGCCGTCGGTTGTAGCGATTGATAAAAAAGGTGAGCGGCTGGTAGGTTTGCTCGCCAAGCGGCAGGCCGTTACCAACCCTGAAAATACCATCTTCAGCATCAAGCGGCTGATAGGACGCAAATACAAGGACCCCGAAGTCCAGGGCGATATCAAGAGGCTGCCCTATAAAATCATCGAGGCGCCAAATGGTGACGCCAAGGTAATGATGGGCGGCAAAGAATATAGCCCCGCCGAGATATCGGCAATGATCCTGCAGAAGCTGAAATTAGATGCCGAAGCGTTCCTTGGTGACAAGGTAACGGATGCCGTGATCACGGTCCCCGCTTACTTTAACGATAGCCAGAGGCAGGCTACCAAGGACGCCGGCACTATCGCCGGGCTCAATGTTATCCGCATAGTCAACGAGCCGACGGCTTCGGCGCTGGCGTACGGCCTGGACAAGAAAAAAGAGGAGATGATCGCCGTCTATGACCTGGGTGGCGGCACCTTCGATATATCAATCCTGGAACTCGGTGAAGGCACCTTCCAGGTTAAATCGACCAACGGCGACACGCACCTCGGCGGTGATGATATCGACCTGAAAGTGATGGATTGGCTTACCGATGAGTTTAAAAAGGAGCAGGGCATTGACCTCCGGCAGGACAAGATGGCCCTGCAGCGTTTGAAGGATGCGGCGGAGAGGGCTAAGAGGGAGCTTTCAACCACCGGGCAGACTGAGATCAACCTGCCCTTTATAACCGCTGATGCCTCGGGGCCCAAGCATCTCAATATCACGCTGACCCGTGCCAAATTAGAGCAGTTGTCGGCGGACCTTTTGGAGAAAAGTATCGAGCCCTGCAAGAAGGCGCTGTCTGATGCCGGTCTCACGGCTGCCCAGGTTACGGATGTCATACTGGTAGGTGGACAGACCAGGATGCCCAAGGTACAGGAGATCGTACGGCAGTTCTTCGGCAAGGAGCCCATCAAGGGGATCAACCCCGATGAGGCTGTGGCGCTGGGCGCAGCCATACAGGGCGGCGTTTTGAAAGGAGACGTTAAGGACATACTGCTGCTCGACGTGACCCCGCTTACACTTGGTATCGAGACCCTTGGCGGGGTAATGACGCCGCTGATACAGAGGAACACCACTATCCCCACTTCCAAGAGCCAGGTTTTCAGCACGGCCGCCGATAACCAGCCGAGCGTTGAGATACATGTCCTTCAGGGTGAACGACCCATGGCAGGGGATAACAAGACCCTTGGCAGGTTTATCCTCGACGGTATCCTGCCTGCCCCGCGCGGCGTGCCGCAGGTAGAGGTCACATTTGATCTCGATGCCAACGGCATTCTCAATGTCCGCGCCCAGGATAAGGGCACAGGCAAGGAACAGAAGATTACCATAACGGCGTCCAGCGGGCTGAGCAAGGATGAAGTGGAAAAGATGCGCAGGGAAGCCGAGTCGCATGCCGCCGACGATACGCGTAAGAAGGAAGAGGTTGAGACTAAGAACATAGCCGAGGCTACGGTGTACTCTGCCGAAAAGACCATACGCGAATACAGTGATAAAATTCCTGCCGATCTCAAGAGCGAAGTTGAAGGCAAGATAGCAGCTACCAGGTCAGCGTTGCAGGGTGCGGATATCAGCTATATCAAGAGCTCCCTTCAGGAACTCAACGATTCGATGCAAAAAATTGGATCGGCAGTATATCAGAAGACCTCGCCACCGCCGGGCGATAGCCCGGGCGGGCAGGATAGTTCAGAGGGTGCTGCTTCGCCGCCTCCGCCCAAGGATGACGGGACCGTGGAAGGCGAATTCCGCGAAGTGTAGGCACTGTAATTAATAGACTGAAAAGGCGGCGGGCCGAAAGGTCCGCCGCCTTATTATAGTTTGACACCGCTGATTCAAATCACTATTATTTCGTGTACATTTTAATAAGGAGGTTTTCACTTTATGGCAAGCAAGCATTTCGCAATAAGCACCTTGGCCAGGGGCATACTCGCGATCATTGCCGGCGTTTTATGCATAATATGGCCCGGTATGGCGATTTGGGTCCTCGGTATATTTCTCATTGTGTGGGGCGTACTGACGCTGATCGACCGCTAATACCCGCGGGAAGTGACCGCGGGCGGTGGGTTGTGTTCTACTGCGGTACCTGTGGTTTTAGTTATAACGACTGGGTAGGAGTTTATTACCCTGAGGGCCTGCCCAGGAAGGACTGGCTGAGTTACTATGCCCGGGAATTCAACGCGCTGGAACTCAACTCCACGTATTATGCTTTGCCGGGTCTGGCTACCATGGAATCGCTGGCCAGAAAAACAGGGGACGGGTTTCTATTCTCCGTTAAGGCTAACCAGGAGATGACCCATATACGGCAGAGCGGGGAGGAAGCGAGTAGCGCTTTTATTCGCATATTGCAGCCTCTGGTCGAAGCGCATAAACTGGGCTGTGTGCTGGCGCAGTTCCCCTACAGCTTCGGCTTTAATTCCGCTAACATGGATTACCTGCGGAAGCTGAGCGGCTGGCTGCAGGGGTACCCGCTTGTCATCGAGTTCCGCAACTCTGCCTGGCTTAACAGCGAGACTCAGGGATGGATGGTTGCACAGGGCATTGGGTTCTGCTGCGTGGACGAGCCGCAATTGCCGCGGCTGATGCCGCCTGTGGCTGAGGTCACCGGCGAAACAGGGTATATCCGCTTCCATGGCAGGAACGCCGCCAGGTGGTGGCAGCATGAGCAGGCCTGGGAGCGCTACGATTACACCTACAGCCGCCAGGAACTTGAGCAGTGGCTCCCAAAAATCCGGCTGCTAAGCGACGCGGCTAAAAACACGTTTATTTTTACCAATAATCACTGGCGCGGGCAGGCCTTGGATACTATCAGGCAGGTCCGCTCAATGCTCGACCAGCTTGTCACCTGAATTTTTGTCATATAGAATAGTTTCCTGTATACGGCGCGTGGCTCGGGCGCCGGGCACGCATCAGCAAGTCAGAATATGGAGAATAGTTGCCGCAGATAACAGGTTCACAGAAGCGTATAACCTGGTGGTACGCCCTTATCTTCCTGGGTATTGTAGCTGTATTGCTGATACTGGATGTTGCTACCAAGGAATGGGTCCGCGCTAACCTTCCCCTGGGGGGATCATTTCCCGAGATATGGCGGTTGAATGTGGTGCATGTGCAGAATACCGGGTCGGCTTTCGGGCTATTCACCAACCAGGCATTCCTTCTCAGTGCCGTCGCCATCGCCGGCCTGGTGGTGGTGCTGCTCTTCTTCAGGTA
>JAPLHM010000215.1 GCA_026389635.1 Chloroflexota bacterium
GAGAGCGCACTAATGAGGCCGATACTTTTTACCGACCCGTTGCTTTCACTGCCAAAATCGAAAAAAGCTCCGGCAGAAGTGCAATTGCAGCTAAGCGTCAGGATGGAGCAGATGATTGCTCTGCTGGGTGAAACCGAGGAAAACAAGGTGCTTAAAGTGGCCGGTGCGATAATTGAAACACTGGGCGAGGACACGCATAAAAATATTGACGCCGCCTTTCATCAGCTTATCGGCCTGATCTAAAGGCATTTATCTTTTCAAGAGCAGGTGAAAATGCAATATCATAAATCAGTCAGGCTGTTGAACGATCTGTATTGTTACATTTGGTCCGGAATGGGTAATAACTGCAATACCTGTGTTTTAACGGACGTTCTCAAAGGGGACAAGCCACACGTCATGATCGACCCCGGGCATTTAACTAATGAAGCCGATGAGGACTGCATAGGCAGCCTGACCGAAGCAATGATAACCGACAAGGTTCAAATGAAGGATATCGGCCTGATCATCAATACTCACAGCCATCCGGACCATTGCCAGTCCGTCGAGGAGATAGTCAATTTAAGCGGCGCGGCGGTGACCATGTCTGAAGAAGAAGACGCGTTCAGGACAACCGTCGGGGAGCGAATGTACAGCATGTTCGGCATGAAAGCCCCCAAATTCAAGCCGGCTTTTTTCCTCAAGGAAGGAGACGTCAAACTGGGCAAAGATGATTTCAACTTGCAGGTCTTCCTCTGTCCCGGCCATTCGCCGGGGTCGGTCTGCCTGTATCTGCCGGACAGCAAAGTCCTTATCACCGGCGACGTTGTTTTTTATATGAGCGTGGGCAGGACCGATTTCCCCGGTGGAAGTACGTCACTGCTGAAACATAGCATAGAACGGATATCAAAATTGGACGTGGAATTCCTCGTTCCCGGTCATAATACTGAACCGAACGGGGTGATGCGTGGCAGGGAACTGATAAAACGCAATTTCCAGGCGGTCAGGACGTTTTTCTAATATGGCGGACCGTGATGGATGCCGACGATAAGATAAGATTAGCTATTGAGAACACGCTGGTGCTGCGCCCGCCCAGGCAGCAGTTGGCCACCTTCGGGATCACCAACGTCTACTATTACATGATCACCGAGCTCATGCATGACGTGAATGTGGTCAGGGAGGGAAGGGTAATCGCTGCGCGGCCCAAGATCGTTACACCCACGTACCTTATCAATGTGGAGGGCTTCAGTGGACAGGCCAGGCGCTATATGCAGATGGCAGCCGAGCAAAACCCCCACGAGCCGGGCATCCTGTATTCCTATAAAAACGAAGCAGGGGAAATGAATATTGTCAGCGAGGCACTCGGCAGCATACTTGATAATATCAACAGGCGCATCGACAGCCGTAGCGACCCGCTCAGCGCGATCATTAAGGGCGTAGAAAACATGTGGGACGTTTCCCTCATGAAATTTACCTTTGAACTCACCAGGAACTCGGCTTATCACAATTTCTCCGAGCTTTACGGCCGCGGCAGGTTTATTGCGGATAACCAGGGGGTGCCGCGGGATGCGCGCGATAGCATTGAAGAGCTATTCGAGATGGCCGGCAAAGACCCTTCCTACGCGCCTGAGCTTGTGAGCGAACTCCACCGCTGGAACCTCTGGAGCGCATACCAGGACCGCTTCCTCAGCCTGTTTAAGAAACACTAAAAGCCAACCGTGCTTTCAATAGACCCTGATGATATCGATCTTGAAATGCAGCGGGTCCGCCACAAGCCTGATTAATCCCTCTTCACCAGGACGCAGATATTGCGCGAAAAATATTTTAAAGGCAACCTGTAGCCGTTCTCCGGCCTTGCTGCCAGCACCTTGAAACCTGCCTGCCTGAGCGCTGCCCCTATTTCAAAATAGGTAAACAGGTAGTAATAGCGCAATATTTCCTTTTCACTGGTTTTCCAGGGTACCTGTACCTCCCTGCCTTTTCCCAGGAAATCCCGCTGCCACCAGTTCCAAACGGTGATAAATGCCTCCCCGCCCGGTTTGAGCACACGTCTTAACTCCTGGAAAGCCTGTTCCCTGTTCTGCCCGCCCGGGATATGGTGATATGAAGCCACTGCTACAACATAATCGAAGGCTCCATTACTGAAAGGCAACTGAACGGCATCTGCCACCAGCAGGTTGGGTTTAAAGCTATATTTCTGCGCGTGCTTAACCGCCATCCTTATCATCGGCGCGGAAGAATCCAGGCCCCACATCTCAAACCTGCCCACAAAAGGGAGAAAATCCGGGCCGTGCGCACAGCCGACATTTAATAACCTGCCCTGCCCCCACCTTTCTGCCAGGGATTTAAGTTCGGGCTCGAAGCGAGT
The DNA here is from genome assembly GCA_026389635.1 of Chloroflexota bacterium. Lineage (GTDB taxonomy): Bacteria > Chloroflexota > Dehalococcoidia > GIF9 > UBA5629 > CAIMUM01. The sequence goes on from JAPLHM010000215.1 coordinate 2,345, forward strand.
CCTGTGCCGCAGGCGGTACCAGCTCTCCGCTATACCGTCATAAGTATTTGAAATGTGACTGTTCCTGGTTGCCATTTGCCTGATTTGCTAAACTTGAAACGCAATCTAAATATATCATAACCCTGTATATGTATCCTATCATGCGTAAAAGTTCAAGGACGATCTCCGGT
>JAPLHM010000210.1 GCA_026389635.1 Chloroflexota bacterium
ACACCGGCTCAATGGCCGGCAGCTACCAGGTGTTTCAGGCCATGTGCCATCAGAGCGGAATAATCCCTGCTTACGGCATGGAGGACATCATCGACCTGGCCGTGGCCTTCAGTTGCCCCGTTCTGCCGCCGGGCAGGGATATCTGCCTGCTGATCGAAGCCGGCGGCGGTGCGGTGGCCTCGTCGGACGCCTGTGCCAGGGAGGGACTCAGGATCAGGCAATTTCCCGCGGATCTCCAGCTTAAACTGGCGGAATATCTCAAGGACAGGGTGCCGCCGTCCAACAACCGCAAGAACCCTGTCGACCTTGTCTGGGCGCCCATAGGCGGAGCCACCAGGGTGTATATCGATTGCCTGGAGATGATCATGCCCCACGTGGACAGCTGCCTGGTGATCACTTATGCATTTCTGAATGATGCGTGGTTCCGGCAGAGGCTGGTGGAGATGCGCGACCGTCTGGGTAAGCCCATAGTGCTGATCCCTGGCAACCCGCCCGACCAACTGGATGGCCTCATACTGGCGGCCATGGACGGCATACCCACCTATGTCATGCCGGACAATGCCATCAGGTGCATAGGCGCCATGGTGCGCAGGGCGGAGCACTTGAAATAGCGGTTTTTTATATGTGCCCGCTAACCCGGACATCGCCATCGCCGAAGAACTTGAACTGGTTGCGGCCGTGAGCCTTGGAGTAATACATGGCAGCATCAGATTTTTTAATCAGGGTTTCCATGTCTTCTGCGTCTTCCGGGTAGATGGCTATGCCTGTGCTTGTGGACAAATGTACCCGTTGGCCGTCGATTAACAGCGGCTCTGCGAAGGCATCCAGTATCTTTTGGGCTATAGTGGAGGCATTATTTATGTGGTTGGACTCCAGCATCACCAGTATAAATTCGTCTCCCCCGATGCGGGCTAAAGTATCACTTGCACGTATTATGCCCGTGAGTCGCGTGCTGACAGCCTTCAGCACCTGGTCACCGGCGGCATGGCCGAGCGTATCATTTATGGATTTAAAATTGTCCAGGTCCAGCGACATGACGGCAAGCCTGGCTTTGTTGCGGTGGGCCAGCGCTGCCGCTATGTTGAAACGGTCGTGCAGTAGTACCCTGTTGGGCAACCCCGTAAGGAAGTCATGGGTCGCCATTTCCTCGAGCTTTTGCTCTAACTGCTTGCGCTCTGTAATATCTGTCATAAGTGCTGTGAAGCCTACAATCTCTCCATCTTTATACAGCGGCCGGCTGGAGGTGCGTACAAATATGACCCTGCCGTCTTTATCCAGTATGCGGAATTCCCACGGTTCCAGTTGTCCGGACGCCAGGCGGTTGAGACTGTCTAAAAGGCCCGGCAGGTCATCCGGGTAAATAAGCGGGGTAAAAGGCTTCCCTATTAAGTCACTGACCTTGTACCTGGTAAAGTGCTCAACTACGGGGCTGACATAGGTTATATTTCCCTGTGTATCCAGCGTGTAAAAGACATCGTTGATATTCTCTACAAGCGCCTGATATTTTTTCCCGGATTCCTGCAGTTCCTCCTCCATATGCTTGTGCCCGGTAATGTCACCGATGCTTGATAGGATGCATGTTTCATTGTTAACAGTGATCAGGTTGGCCGAAAAAAGCCCGATTAACTCCTTTCCTGCCTTATCGCGGAATTGATACTGCATCCCGTGCATTTCACGGCCCTGCGCCAACTCGCTGAAAACTGCCCGGCGGTCCTCCTCCCTGACCCACAGGTGCATATCAAGTATGGTCTTCCCTTTGATTTCAGCATATTGATAGCCGGTGATATTCACAAAACTATCATTGACTTCGAAGATTGTGCCGTCGGACATCTTGATAAGGATAATTGCATAAGGGGATGACCGAAACGCCGTGGTGAATTTCTCCTCCTGGGTTTTAACATCTGCCAGCAAACGCCGGCTCACCATCAGCGCCAGGCTTATAATGAGGCAGATGTTGAGCAAGATATACCCCGTTATGGCCAGTGAATTCACTGCTCCCGAGTTAAAGAAATCGCTGCTCTGCTCCGGGATAATAACGGTCAGGATGATCCTGGCTAAGCTGAATGCCGCGAATACTGCAAAGACTATACCTGTGAGACGTGTAATCTGGCGCATGCCGGGGTCAACCCTGCGCAGAAGGAGCCAGCAGCACTGGAAGGTATAGATCATTATCACCGCTGTTACAGCTATATCCCGGACCATCAGATTTGGTTGAACCACGACGAAATAAGCGCTTACAGCAATGAAAACGGCCAGCAGGGCGTAATTATGGATTTGGCGGCCCTTCTTCCCGGTGAAGCGCTCCAGTCCCATGAAAATAATCAATATGCCAGCCAGAACTATGGTATTGGAACCCGTCATGGATATGAGATCAGGTATGAGTCCACGCAGGACCAGCAATAGGGGCCCGGCCGCCTGCATCGCCAGCCCAACCAGCCAGAAAGAGATACCTGCAAATCGCCCCCGGTTCTGACTCCATATGACCGCCATAGCCCCGGTGTTTATTATGTTGATGATGAAGTAAAGGAGCATCACTGTCTTGATATCAGGCATCATAAGTTCCCTCCCATCAGCGTAAAACCATATCTCTGAACTTTCGGTTTCCTCTAATTATACCTTGAACTTAAAACCCTGCTCTGTGAACAGCTTCACACATATATCAGCTGCATACGGATCGGATAACTTGCCCCTGCGGGCAGTTCGAGATTTTATTAAAATGTATCCTGCAATCCAGGTTCTGTGAAGTTAAACCCTTCATTTTGAAAGAGCTTCAGGCAGGCGTCTCCAAAGGGCAAAACTCTTTCTTAACCCCTGTCCGAATCCGGGGGACCACCTCACCTCTTGACTTTGTCACAAATAGGTGATATTATTTGTGACAATAATGGTGTACTATATATGACTATTAATACAACTAAAAGAATACTACAGAGAATCTACGGTCATGGTAGAGGGTGGGTCTTTATTCCCAAAGACTTTCTGGACATTGCCAGCAATGCTGCCTTGCGCCAGTCCCTAAGTCGTTTGAAGAAACAGGGGACCATTCGCCGCCTTATGCAAGGTGTCTATGATTATCCGTTTTTCAGCACTCTGCTAAGTGCCCCATCCAGTCCGGATCCGGACGCCATTGCGCGGGCCATAGCACGAGCTAATGGCTGGACTATCTTGCCCACAGGCGATTTATCCTTGAATCTGGTGGGGCTGTCAACGCAGGTTCCGGCTCAATACCAGTATTTCAGCGACGGGCCTTCAAAGCGGTATGCCTGGCAAGGCGGCACACTTGTTTTTAGACACCGCACCAACAAGGAGACTACTGTCCTTTCACCCCGTACTGCTCTTCTTGTTCAGGCGCTGAAGAGGCTGGGGGAAAGCGGTACAGATACTGCGGTTATGGTTGCTTTGCGGAAGAAGTTTTCCAAGCAGGAGCTTAACCTTGCGCTCAAGGAGGCGCGCTACGCCACATCCTGGGTTTACAATGCCATCAAGCAGATAGCGGCAGATGAGATGATGCTTCATGCGTAGCTTCGCCAGGCGTTCAGGGCAGGATCGGCGTGACTTATTCAGGGCAGCCGCCCAGGCCATGCAGGTGCAGGAAGCCATCATTGAGAAGGATTTCTGGGTTTGCTGGGTTTTGGATTACCTGTTCCAGAGCAGTCCATGGAAAGACAAGCTGGCTTTCAAGGGCGGCACCAGCCTTTCCAAGGCATACCATGCCATCGAACGCTTTTCTGAGGACATCGACCTTGTATTGGACTGGCGCCTGCTCGGCTATTCCGCAGATGACCCGTGGCAGGAGCGTAGCGCAACCAGACAGAACGAATTTAATATGGAAGCCAACCAGCGTTGCGCCACATTTTTAGCCCGTGAATTTATACCCGTTATCAGTCAATCATTGAAAGAGCTTGCCGCAGCGGAAATCGGCGTAGAAGCCAAAGAGCAGGACGTGTTAATTCAATATCCGCATTCCTTTTCACTGTCGGCAATTCTGCCGCAAATTAAACTTGAGATCGGGCCGCTGGCCGCCTGGATACCCAAAGAAGAAAAGGAGATCCGTCCTTACGCCGCCGAGAAGTTCCCGCATTTATTCTCTCAACCCTCCACCGCTGTCTCAACGGTCACGGCCGAACGCACCTTCTGGGAGAAAGCCACGATCCTGCATCAGGAAGCCCACCGTCCGCCCGCTATCCGGCTTCCATCCCGTTACTCGCGCCACTATTACGATTTGTACCGGCTGAGCCGCTCGCCAATTCGAGATATGGCACTGGCACAACTTGATTTACTTCAGAAAGTGGTGGACTTCAAAATGAAGTTTTACCGGTCTGCTTGGGCCAAATACGAGGAAGCCCGCCCGGGCAGCCTGCGATTATTGCCGCCTGCTGAGCGGGTAGCCGATCTGCGTAAGGATTACCAGAGTATGCAGCCCATGCTTTTCGGGACTATCCCTGGCTTTGAAGATGTTCTGACCGAGTTAGCCGCCTTAGAGAAAATGGTTAACAATAATAATCTCAAGGTCAAACCAACCTAATTGCCCATCGATGATTGTCAAAAACAAAAAGAAAAGCTGGAACTGCAGCTTACGGATTTATCCGAAAGAAAAGCCATTTCCAGCCAGTTTTTGTGCTTAAGGCCGATATGGTTAACTATATCAGGGACCAGGTGCCCGTTTTGCTGATGTAAATTTGACTATGCGGGCGGCTCGAGATTTTATTAAAATGTATCCTGCAATCCAGGTTCTGTGAAGTTAAACCCTTCATTTTGAAAGAGCTTCAGGCAGGCATCCACCAC
>JAPLHM010000335.1 GCA_026389635.1 Chloroflexota bacterium
GCCTGGGCCGCTCAGGGACTGGCCGGCGACGTGCTCTCCATATGTTTTCCCCCGTCTTACAGGTCAGATCCCTCAATAGCGGTGCTCTATTGCACGGCGGCGGGCACGTATTTCAACGCCGGTGTACACGATCTCAACGCCAATACCACCAACTGGGGATCGATTTACAGCGGCAGCCCGCCGGAGATAACCACCGCCGGCGCCGGCAGTTCGCCCAGGGCCGGCCAGGTCGTGAGCGGATGCCTGCAACTGACGGCCGACTATTCGGGACAGGCGCCGGCCATATGCCGGGCCTACCTGAGCGTAGATGCCCCGGGCAGCAACGCCGGTATATTCAGGTTAGATAACACCGTCGTCTTCCAGCTCATGAGTTCTCAGCCTGACCGCCGCATCTCAAGCATCGCCTACTTCGGCGCCTATTCCAGCGGCAAGCTGCTGGCCGGCCCGGTCACGGGCGACGCCGCCCGCGGCACGGTGTTGACCTGGTTCACCGATGCCCCCATGACCTGTCCCACCACCTGCTGGTACCAGACCGAGAAGCCGCCCACAGGGGCCGGCGGCTCGGGCTACGGCAACGCCATTTTAATCTGGTCTCCCGACGGCAGCCGCGTCTATTGCGGCAGCGGCTCAGCCCTGCTGAGCGGCCCGGCGGACTGGCCGGGAGGGTACCTTAACAGCGTACCGCTGGACGAATCGGCCCTCTCATTGAGCAGGGACAACGGGCTAACCTGGAACCAGGTCAGCCTCATAGACACGCAGATAAGTTTCCTATCGGACGTGGTTGTTGCGGCAGACTCCGGCGCCATCTACTTAGCCTCGATAAACAAGTTGGGCGCAGGACTGGACAGCGTCTGGCGCTCGGGCGGTACGGCCACGGGCAAATCTTGGGAGCGCGTACTCTGCCTGCCCTCGGCCAGCGATGACATCATACTGCGCATGAGCAACTACGGGAACGACGGGGCCGTCTTCATGGCATCGCGGGGCACGGCCGACCTGCGCCAGTCGCAGGATGGCGGCCAGACCTGGAAGGCGCAGCTGCCGGGCATGAACGTGACCGACTTCTCGGTCACCACCATCAACGGCACGCGCTACCTGTACGCGCTCTCGGGCGCCTATATGCGCAGGGCAAACGCCTCGTCGCCACTATGCCAGTGGTCACAGCAGGTGGCCACCACCCTGTCCTCCGCGCATACCATTTTTGCCGCGCCAGACGGCGTGGTGGTTGTGGGCGGTGACAGCTCCGACGGCAGAGTGGCCTTCTCCCCGGGCGGCGGTCCGTTTACGGTGACGTCGGCTTTGCCGTCCAGCGGCCGCATACACGCTATCCTGGATTACAGGTTCAGCAACGCAGCGTTGATCTATGCCGCCAGCGATGGGGCGGACAGCGATATCTACTACTGGTTTATCGGCCTCAGCCCTTCCTGGGACATCATGGGGGCGCCTTCTTCCGGCTTTTGGGGACTGGCCCAGATGGGCACATTCTATGGCGCCGCTACCGCGCCGGGCGGGTCCACCGTCGACAGGACGCTATATCCGGAATCGCTGGGCCCTCCCGTCATAGAATGGGATTCGCTGGCCACGGGATTGCCGGCTGGAGTGGCTTTCACCCGGGAACCCCTCTCGCTTAAGCTGTCGGCGGGCGTCAACCTGTGGGCCATAGATAACAGGCCATATGATTACACGGCAAGCGAGGGCAGGTTGTGGACCTTCTGCGACTGTCTTTCCCCAACTCCCAACTACAGGCTGCCACCACCGTCCACTGCGCACAAAGAATCCCCCCCGGTATCACCCCTGCCTGCCGCTCCAAAACCCCCGGCGCCGCAGCCTGAGGTACTCGAACCCACCCCGCCGGGTGCTTCAGACAACGTGCAAGCTACACATGTGACTCCTCCGGCTGCGCCGGTTGCGCCGGCGCTTCTCTCGCCTTCAGATAACGGCGCCCTCACACTGTCCTCGCTTTTTGCCAATGATATCTACCTGTGGATATGCGCAGTGGTGGCCTTCCTCGTCATCGTGCTGATTATCGCAATAATCGCAACCTCGATCTCCCGCAGGCGCATTTAGTACCGCCACCCCCCAACTGACGGGAGTAATTATGTCATGCAGTTACGGACGCGGCTGTGGATGCCGCAGCGCTTTGCGCCTGGCTATGACGGCCAGTGCCGTTTCACGGCCGCGCTTGAGCGCTGAAAGATAGAGTGACCTGAGGTGCTCCGTCCTCAGTTTCTCACCGTTGGCGCACCACTGGTAGATGGCCTGGCCGACGGTATAGGTGCCGGCGTAGGCCACGGCGATCTTGGGGACAATGCCGTATGCCGGTATCAGCCCGACCAGGAGCCTGGCCACCTGCCTCCAGAGAAAGGCGCTGCCGACCACGGCGGTCATCTTGGGAATAGTCTCCTTCCAGTCGCCCGTCAAGCCCATAGCCAGAGATATCTTGTAGGCCATGAGAGCCTGGTTCTTGGTCAGTATCACGATGTCGGCCACATTGAGCGGCAGGTCGAGGAACACATTGATCTCGGCAAGTCCCGTGGCAAGACTGTAAGTGCTATTGACCATGCAAGTGTCGTCGATCAGCTTGCGGCAGACGGCCTGGCGCAGCATGGGCAGGTTACGCGCAAGCTGAACCTCCCGTCCGGGGCAGGCGCGCAGCATGGCCGGCGCCAGCACCCTGGTCAGCATTTCTCGGTCGTTGAAGTCCACGGCCACGGTCTCCGCGCCCTGCCAGCCCTCAACAGGCACAATACCCCCATCCTGCGTCTGGCCGCGCTGGTTGTAACAGACGATAACGGTAACCCTGTCGCGTAAAAGATGTCTGAAGGCCTGCTGCGCGCGGGCGTCATCATCACCAGATGTACCAATCACCAGCAGGGCAAGTGTGCACGTCCCCACCGGCGTTTCACCATCGAGGCCGTACTCCCGAGCAGGCAGCACCGGCAGCACAGGTCCTGGTGACTGCTGTTGGGACCCCGTGAGCAACTGGTTGATCAGCGTTGATTTGCCCGTGCCTCTCCCACCCATGACCGCCAGGTGGGAGGGCGACTCGGCCTGCCGGCGTATGGCATTGAGGTCCACCTCGCGCAGCAGTTTGAATCCGGCTGCCAGGTCAGGCCATTTAGGCATGCATACCTACCATATGGCTTAAAGTTTAGCGCAACGGGTCCCTACAGGCTATAATCGGGCGGGATAGGCGGGATAGGCGGGATTAGCTAATCGCTCAGCCATTCCAGAAAACGCGGCTATCTCCCCAGGCGGCCGCGGTTGCCCCACCATCCTCCGCCGTAAGCAGAGATATCGATGATGAACCCCAGGATAACCAGCGCCCAGGCGAAGGGGTTGGACAGGCCCAGGTACTGGTAGACGATGACATAGAATATGGCGGTGTAGGGAAGGAAGATCAGGCCCAGCAGCGGTATGATGAAGTTAGGCCCAAACGCCATGGTAACCATAGGAGAAAAAATCCACATGCACAGGAGTGCAAAGCGG
>JAPLHM010000309.1 GCA_026389635.1 Chloroflexota bacterium
TACCTCTGGATGTTGAAGACCGTCCCGATCCTATCTTCCATCGTGATAACCTCGGATACTCTACTGCAGGTCGAACTCCGTCCTGCGGATGATATCGTCCTGCACCATCTTCTCCAATTCCACAAAGAAAGCACTGTAGCCCACCACCCGCACCACCAGGTCTCTGTATTTCTCGGGGTGTGCCTGCGCCTCCCTGAGAGTGTCCGCGTGCACCACGTTGAACTGAACCTCCCAGCCGCCCAGGTCGAAGTAGGTGCGGATAAGGTTAGCCCACTTGGCCATGCCCGCAGTCGTCTGCAACGCCGCCGGGTGCATTCTCATATTGAAGATTATGCCTGCCTGCAGATTGATGTGCTCCAGGTTAGCTACGGATTTGATGCAGGCTGTCGGCCCGCTGACGTCTGTGCCTTGAGCAGGAGAGCAGGCGTCGTTCAGCGGCGTTCTGGCCTTGCGTCCATCCGGTGTGGCGCCGCATAGGAAACCGTAGCCGATGTGGGCCGCCACCGGCGATATGGTCGCACCGAAGCCCAACCCAGGCAGTGACTCATGCTTCCTCAGTTCCTTGACGACTATGTTGAGGCAGTCCTTGGCAATATTGTCCACATAGGGATCATCGTTGCCGTACTTGGGCGCGTTCAGACACATATCGCGTATTGCCGGCCCGGCGGGAACCGTCTTTGCATCCTCGAAATTGGTCTCCAGCGTGTGCTTGAGCTGTGACATCGTAATCAGTTTATCGTCGAAGACAAGCTTGCGGATGGCCGCCAGGGAGTTGGCCAGCGTGGCGATGCCGATGATACAGGTGCTGACGGCCCGGCTCCCGTACAGGGCTCCGCCGTCGTAGTAGGCCATGCCCCTCTCTATGCAGTTCATCGTCAATGATGATAGATAGGGACAGGGGCGGTATCTCGTATGCGCCTCGACGAGAGGAAGCTGCTGTAAGAACAGTATCCTGGCCCACATCGCCGCCTGCTCGCGGAAGGCCTGCATCATGTCATCAAAGCCATGCCACTTCAGCATGTCGCCGGCGCCCGATGTCAGCACCGACCCGGTAGCGGGGTCCTTCCCCTGCATCATCAACTCCAGCAACCGCCCAAGGGTCATCCCCTGGTATTCCAACCCCGCTGTCCCTTTCCCGGCAGGCAATATCTCGGAACACCCTACGAGGGAGTAATTGTATGCGTCCTCCTTGGTCATGCGCGGTATATAGGCAATCTGGCTCGGGATAATGACCTCATCATTGAACAGGGCCGGGTGCCCCCCTCCGTGGGCCTTGATCGCATCGCAGCATGCCATTAAGAATTTGTCCGGCGTGCGCTTGTGTATCCGCGCTGTTACTGCCGGCTCGTGCATCCGCATGTTGCTGGATACCTCTAGCAGCATATAGGAGACCTCGTTGGTAGCATCGTACCCGTCCTCGGTTTGACCGCCTACAGGCACCAATATCCAGGCGGGATATCCGCTCTGCGCCATGGTGAGGTACGCTGGGGCGACGCGGTTGGCCTCCGCCAGCTTCAGCCACAGGCACTCCAGCAACTCCAGCGCCTGCTCTCTAGTAAAAGTCCCAGCCTCGATCTCCTTCTTATAAAACGGGAAGAAGTACTGGTCCAATCTGCCTGGGCCGAGGGCCATCACGGGCTCCTCCATCTGTACCGAGGCCATGATGAATGCCACCGTCTGGAGCGCCTCGCGGAAGCTCCGCGCCGGGTTGGCCGG
>JAPLHM010000080.1 GCA_026389635.1 Chloroflexota bacterium
TTCCTGAACATGATGTCCCTGGAGTAAGGGTCGACGGCCAGGGCCAGCGCAGGCAGCCCGTCGGTCGCCAGGTTGACATAGAGTATCTGCACCGCTATGAGCGGCAGAAGACCGGCCGGTATGCCCATGAGAGGCCCGAACAGGATCGCAATGGCCATAAGCAATATCTCCCCGAGGTTACAGGAGAGCAGGAAGACAAGGTATTTCTTGATATTGTCGAAAATGGCCCGCCCCTCCTCCACCGCCGCCACTATCGAGGCAAAATTGTCATCAGTCAATATCATGTCGGCGGCTTCCCTGGTGACGTCCGTGCCCTTAATGCCCATGGCTATGCCGATATCGGCTTTCTTCAGCGCCGGTGCATCGTTGATACCGTCCCCTGTCATGGCTACTACGTGCCCCTTGCGGGCCAGCGCCTCGACCACGCGCAGCTTATGCTCGGGCGATACCCTGGCATAGACATCCACCTTATCGGCCACGCCGTTGAATTCATCCTGGGACATAGCATTTATTTCGTCCCCGGTCAGGGCCACGCCGCCTTTCATAATGCCCAACTCGCTGGCAATGGTAACTGCAGTCAGCTTGTGGTCACCCGTTATCATGACAGTCCTGATGCCGGCTTTGTCGCAAACTCCAATGGATCCCTTCGCCTCAGAGCGGGGAGGGTCGATCATGCCCCCCAGGCCCAGTAAAACCATGCCACGGGCGGCAGATTCGTCATCATCAAACTCGCCGGGCAACCTCTTGTATGCCGTACCCAGTACCCTCAGGGCATCCGATGCCATCTTGTGTATTGCGCTGTGGATGCGGGACCTCTCTTCCTCGCCCAGGTTGACTTCCTGCCCGGCCCGGTAAACATATTCGCAATTATTTAAGATCACTTCCGCGGCCCCGTTGGAATAAGCCACCACACCGCCGGGCTCCCTGTACGCGGCAACCATCCTCTTGGACTCCGAAGTGAAAGGAATCTCTCCTACCAGCGGGTTAGTATTGCCCGCCTGTACACCCTGCAGCCCGGCTTTGGCCCCCGCCACCAGGAAGGCACCCTCGGTCGGGTCACCCTTGATTACCCACCGGTCGTCCTCCTGGAAGAGCCGGGCATTGGAGCAGAGGTTGGCCGCCTTTAAATATTTTTGCAGGACAGGGTCAGCGGGATGCAGTTCTTTTCCATCCCTGTAAAAAGCACCTGTTGGATCATAGCCCGTACCTGCGACATCGATAAATTCCCCGTCCAGAAATATTTTTTTTAGTGTCATCTGGTCCTGGGTCAGCGTGCCCGTCTTATCGGAACAGATCACGGTGGTGCATCCCAGCGTCTCCACGGCAGAGAGTCGACGCACGAGCGCATGGCGTTTGACCATCCTCTTGACCCCAATGGCCAGTGATATGGTCACAACCGCGGGCAGCGCCTCGGGTACCGCGGCGACGGCCAGGCTGACGCCCCAGATCAACATCTCCAGCGGCGGGTGCCCGCGCAGTATGCCTATACCGGCCAGTACGGCACACAATATGAGCGCTCCTATGGCGATGTATTTTCCCACGTTGTCGAGGTTTACCTGCAGCGGTGTTTTCTCCTCCCTGACCTCTTTCAGCATGCGCGCAATCTTGCCGAACTCGGTCCCGCTGCCAGTTTCCACCACCACCGCCCTGCCCCTACCATACACAGCCACCGTGCCGGCGAATACCATGTTCAGCCTGTCGCCCAGGTTTACCGTGCCATCGATAGGCTCAACAGTTTTGTCCACCGCGTTGGATTCCCCGGTCAACGGCGCCTCGTTGGTCCTGAGGTTGAACTCCTCAATCACACGCGCGTCGGCCGGCAACATGTCGCCCATGCTGATGAGGATGACGTCACCAGGCACCAGTTCTCTGGCGGGCACCTCGCTGTCCCCTCCCCCCCGCAGCACCGAGGCCGTGGGCGCCGCCATCCTCTTGAGTGCATTAATAGCCTGCCCGGCGCGGTACTCCTGGAAGAAGCCCAGACCGGCAGCGAAAAGTATGATGATGAGGATGACGATGGCATCGGTGGTTTCACCCAGGAAAGCAGAAAGTGCAACAGCTACAAGCAGGATGATGATGAGCACATTCTTGAATTGCTCAAGCAGCAAGCGCAGGGGCGATACCCTGTCCTCGTCCTCCAACTCGTTATACCCGTATTTCTCCAGCCTGTCCGCGGCCTCGGCCTGGCTCAAGCCGCCACGGTCAGAACCCAGCCTGGTTAATACCTCTGCAGAGGACAGGTTATACCATGGATCTTTACTATCTGAAATCATCTCTCTAATTCCTTAGTATTTGATATTGACCCGGTTCGAACCGTAATTATACCAGTTACGCGCCGGGCTAAAAATTTTGACACCCCTGTGATTTTATAGTAACCTATAGTTCATGGTTAACTGCATAATTCCCCGCTATTTCTACGCATATTATTATTTTACGCCCGGCCAACAGCCTGGGGGACGACGCAGCATACCTGAATTTTAGTTAACAGTTAGAAAGAAGACCGAGAAGGACCCTCCAGGCGGAGGGCCCTTCTTTTTTTATACAAATAAAACAGCAGGGAGGTAAACAATCAATGATGATAATGAAACGAGATGCAACAGAAGAGGAGATCAAGAACGTGATAAAAGAGATCAAGGTGCACGGACTCAAGGCGGATGTCTCCAGGGGAGATTTCAGGACGGTCATCGGCCTGGTGGGCGATGAGAGCAGGGTGCCCTTTGATAATTTCGCCATACTGCCCGGCGTCAAGGAGGTGGTCAAAATCGAGACCCCC
>JAPLHM010000032.1 GCA_026389635.1 Chloroflexota bacterium
CATCAAATTACGGTTTGCAGCAACATACTGGCAAATTCGCTCCATTCCCTTGGAAAGCGTCCTGACAAACCCGGCCCTAGCTACCTGGCCGTCCTTGAACGTAAGAAGAGGCTTGACATCGAGAATATCGGCCGCCGAAGCAATCGTTTTGCTGACCCGGCCGCTCAACGCCAAATATTTCATGGTATTGAACATGCCAAACATCTTCACCTGGCTAATCGCTCTATTTGCCTCGAACACTACATCGGCCAGGCTTCCGCCGGCTTTGGCAATCCTTGCCGCCGCCATTGCAACAAGGCCCAATCCTGCTGAATTCAGTTTGGAGTCAATAATTTCTATGTCCCGCTCAGCCATTAGCATATTCCGCGCCAGGAAAGCCGAATTATGCGTGCCGCTTAGTTTGGATGAGACATGAATTGAGACTACCTGCTCCGATCGCTCAAGCGATTCACTGTAAACCCTGATAAAATCCTCCGGAGGGGGCTGTGAGGTGGCCGGATGTACTGGTGAGGTCTGAATTCTGGCATAAAACTCGTCATCCGATATATCTATGCCCTGGCGATAGATGTTTTCGCCAAAGCGGACATATATGGGAACGATGGATATATTGAGATCCGCGGTAATACCAGATGGTAAATCAGATGTTCTATCAGTAATCACCTTAACTGCCATCAACGTAACCTCCAGATTAAATATGCTCTTTATCGACAGGGATGCCTGCATGCATGATTAATATCAATCTGCCAGCCAGCCAGCAGCATCCCATCCATGTAACATAATTATAGCGCCTTGATAACCAAGTGAAGAAATACTATACTCGCATTGATGGAGGGGACGGTTAGGATAAGCGAAAACCTCGGCCTGCTGACGCTGAATAATGGGCTTTCAGCATCCCTGGAGCAGCAGTTGCAGGATGTCATCAGGCAGACAACTGCAAAAATCATAATACTTGATTTTAGCCAGACCGATTCATTTGATGATCACTCCCTGAGCACGCTGGTACGTTTGCATAATACAGCCCGGCACAGCGGGAAACGTCTATTAGCCGCACGCTTAGACGATAAATTAGATGGAATATTTAAGTTGGCCCGCTTAAATGAAGGCATAGCTGTATTTAATACTGTCAGAGAAGCAGCAGCATATGCGGGCTATTCCGCGGGATTGCCCGCCGGGGTTGAGGCCGGTATCCAAAATGCGGGACAACGGTCGCCTGCAATATCAGGCTATGCCTGGCCAGGACTTTTTACCAGACTGTCAGTCCGGGGGATGCCTTCCGAGGCCATTAACCTTAATGTAAACGGGCGTAGAGTAACCGGGCCCCTGCAGGGCTTCGGCCAACTCTGGCAAAAGACTTACACGGCCGTATTGAAAGATATCAAGCTAAGCCCGGTTGAGCTTATCGAAGTACTCAAAACCAATTTCACCCGGTTCCAGCCTTCATCCAACAGGTTTTACCCCGGTCCGGCAGGCATCAAGCCCGGCGAAATCATCCTGATTAACGCCGATACACCGGGAGGCCTGATAGTGACAGGAGTCATGGTATTATACGCCAGCGAAACCAGCTTCACCTTTATTACACCCGAAGGTCATCCTGAATCAGGTTGGGTAACTTTCAGTGCTGAAGAGAATGATGGTGGGATTATAATCCAAATCCAGGGACTTGCGCGGGCCAGCGACCCACTTTATGAAGTTGCTTTCCGCCTGGCCGGGTCAAAGCTGCAACAGGGTATATGGACACATGTTCTTCAGTCACTGCTGAGATATGTCGGCAGCAAGAGCCAAATAGAAGTTGCCCCGCTATGCCTGGACAAAAAACTGCAGTGGTCAAAATTCTTCAATATTTTTGCCAATGCCCAGGTTTTCACCATTCTAAACATGCCCTTGATTTTTCTCCGGAAACTTATCAGGCGTAAAAGCATTTAAACACCTATGAAATTCGATAGCAGCCATGATTGCCAGGCAGTTGTGGTAGGTTCGGGGATCAATGGCCTGGCGGCTGCAGCAGAATTGGCCGGGGCCGGGCTGAAAGTCCTTGTCATCGAAGGCAATGAGACGATGGGCGGCTGCACCCGTTCAGATGAACTGACTTTACCCGGTTACCTGCATGACATTGGTTCTGCCGTTTTCCCGATGGCTGCCGCGTCCCCCTTTTTCAATTCACATCATTTCTCTGAATATGGATTGAAGTGGATTAAACCGCCCGTCGCGGTGGCCCATCCCTTTGATGACGGAACGGCGGCGTTATTGTATCCATCTGTTGAGGAAACCGCCGAAACGCTTGGCGGGGATTCCCACCGGTACCGCGAACTTATGTCGCCATTGCTGGAAAACTGGGATGCCCTGATCGGCGGCCTGCTTGGCACATTCAGACAATTGCATCATCCGTTAAAACTCATGAGCTTCGGGACAAAAGCTTTCCAGTCGGCAACAAACCTGGCCAGATGCCATTTTACCGGTAGCCGGGCCAGGGGATTTATCAGCGGGTTATGCGCACACTCCGTTATACCGCTGGAGCACGTCCCCAGCGCGGCTTTCGGGATCGTGCTCGGCCTGGCCGGGCACGCCGTTGGTTGGCCCATTCCGCAGGGCGGCTCAGGCAAAATAACACAGGCTATACTGACCCACCTGGATAAAAACAACGTCGGGTTGGTTACCGGTCATTCCATCCGCTCCCTGGATGAGCTTCAAAAGGGGACTGCCCAGTTTTTGGATATAACGCCGAGGCAATTCCTGATCATGGCCGGCACAAGGTTATCGGGCAATTACGGTAGAATGCTGAAGCAATTCCGTTATGGTCCCGGTGTATTTAAAATGGATTGGGCTATAAGCGAACCCATACCATGGAAAGCCAAAGAATGCCTGCTGGCCGGGACTGTTCACGTGGGCGGCTCTATGGAATCATTAGCTTTGTCTGAGCGGGAAGTCTGGCAAAATAATGCCCCGCAAAATCCCTTTGTTATCCTGGCACAGCCAACCCTTTTCGATAATACACGGGCACCCAAGGGTATGCATATTGCGTGGGCTTATTGCCATATCCCAAACGGGTTTACCGGCGATATGACAGCACAGATAGAAGCTCAGATAGAACGGTTTGCGCCGGGTTTCCGTGAAATCATCCTGGCACGAAGCATCCAGAATACAGCAGACCTGGAACGTCTTAATCCCAACCTGGTCGGCGGTGACATTACCGGTGGGGCACAGGTGTTGTCGCAGATTTTTACCCGGCCGGCATTACGCTGGGATCCTTACGCAACTCCACTTAGACATGTATATTTATGTTCTGCATCAACACCGCCGGGTGCAGGCGTCCACGGAATGTGCGGAGCACATGCCGCAGCATCATATTTAAGAACATTATAATATGAAGGTGATTCTATCCTTGGTGCGGATAAATTTTAACATCAGCTTATCGTTATCGGTGATAGCAGGTTCATAAAATGAGGATGTGGATGGTTGATCCACGGTTTATGTGTGACAGGCATTTGCTCGGAGAACATTATGAGTGCCATATGTTTGCCGGCTGCATTAATAAAAAGAAAACCCTGAGTGGGTACATTGCTAAGCAACTATTTGATCCAGCGTCCCTGACATCCAGACATAACCAACTGGTAAAGGAAATGAAGAGCAGGGGATTTTCACATCACAGTCCGATTGATAAATATAAGGGGATTTCGTCGCCGATAAATAGCGATGATTCCCTCCACGACCTGCTAACAAGATGCAAAGCATGTAGTACTATGTATAATGTAAATCAACCGAGCTGACCCTGGTGTAAATCTTACCATGCACCTCACACTTTGTAGCATCACCAATGCAACTGACCGTGATAACGGTGCCTTTACTTTTAGCCAGGTTCAACCATGAATAAAAATCATTGGTATATAACTGGAATATTTTCTTATTTTAAAACTGGGACTGCCCTGAAACAATCAGACTTTAGTAACAATGTTTCATCCAAAAGTCTGAATGCTTGGTACTAATTCGAATCATACCATCGGATCTGCCAAAATCGTACTTAAAGCCGTCCTTTATTGCACGCGGCTTTGTGCATAATGTTCTCTACAAAAATGGTCGATTTAGTAGAGCGAGTGGTTAAATAGGACAAGCTCAAAAAAGATTACCAAAAGGAGGTAATTCATGGGGAAAATTTATGATGGATAAGTCTACACCGTTTTACCTTCCCAATCTATATTTTTGAAATAGTCGGTTGCGCTGAATAAGGAGGTGTATTTAGTGGAACTTTCTTCTTGGCGGGATATCATCCTCATTATCTGGGGACTGGTAGCTACTGTAGCAATGGTGTTCATATCGATCATGCTTTTCCTGTTTTACCGTAAAACGATTTCCGTGCTTGACTCAACGGATTTAATGGTAAACAAGGTCAGCGATATTGTAGATTACGTTAATACGGAAGTTGTAAGGCCAGTCAGCCGGTTTGGTACGATGATCCAGGGGATAATGCAAGGCATTAGCATATTTGGCAGTATATTTAAGAAAAAGGAGGATCAAGATGAATAGAGATACAACTTCAGGATTTTTTTCAGGGTTACTTATGGGAGCGATCGTCGGTGCAGCCATTGCTCTGCTGTATGCGCCTCAACCCGGGACAGAAACCAGGCGCATGGTCAAAGAAAAAGCGCTGGAAGTTAAAGAGAAGGCTGCAAAGGCAGCCAGCAAAATCAAGGAATCTGTCGGCTCTGTTATTAAAGGTGAAGAGTAATAAAACCGTCTTCTCCAAACAATATTACATGATTTAGTTTCTTTAGTCCTACCAGTCCAATTCTGAGGCCTGGCGTGTAACATACCTCTGTAACAGCCAGGCCTCAATTTTAAATTTCCCCGTTGGCTCTTTAGCGTGCCTTTATCCACATAGCCATATCAACCTAAAAAATACAATCGATTTGCGAATCCTATGGCTTGGTAGTCCTGAGTTCATTAGCTTCCGTAGTGTATTTCTGCTAATCTTCCAGCTTCACATCAAAAATGGATCCTGCCATGTATTCCGCATTTTATCGCATATCCGATGCGTTCAACCGTAATGCCATTACCATTATTCTTTGATGGCACTGTAGCATGAACCTCGCCGTATTGACGGCTATAATTTGGACATTGGGTAGCATCAGGTCGTATTATGCAGTTGCATTCGGAACATTGTAGGTCGGTCGTCTTATCCTCCTGCAAGTAACGGATCTGCCCCGTTGCTGCGTCGGGATACATATAGCTGCCCGTGCCGGTCTTCTGTGCCGCAATTTTCTCAGCCTGTGCGATCAATTCAGGGTAATTTTTATAAGATGGATCGGTGAGCACGTTTTTGCCGGTCTCGGTCCCCGTCGAGCAATAAATTACCATGCCGTCAAGTTGCATGACGTTTACCTTCATGGCCCTTGTCGCTGCAGCGGGAGCGATGGTCCCTTCCAACAGGTCCCCGGGTTTGAACAGGGCGCTGACAAAGCCCAGCAACTCACCCTTCTCCGTTACAACAGGCCAGACCAGCACTACAGCATCGGGCCCCTCGACCGCCCTGAAGATATTGCTGAGCACGGTTGTCTTATTCTCGCTTAGCTGCGCAAAGAACTTTTTCGAGGCCTCTGTGGTGGCAGTGTCCGTTCCTTCATAACGGCGGTATCCCTCGGGCGCCACGGTGATCATCCTTCCCAGTGGGTCGGCAGCCGAGCAGTCCAACAGGTAGGGGTATTTCTTACACAGCCCGTTCAATATTCCCCGCGTCTCTTCGCCCTGCAGTCCGCTTTTTGCTATTTTTTCAGCCGCGCCGGATACGGCGTTGTCCAGGTTCATCAGCTTGGACTGTATGATGCTCTGCAAGTTCTCCGTCGCCGACTGCAGTTGCTTTTTATCTTTCACCGGGCCGACGCAGCCGGCCGTCGTCACAATTAATACAGTAGCTAATATGGCAGTAATCAAAAGAAACCATGTCTCTTTCATGTCCGGCAACTACCCCCTTATAGATGTCTCGAATATTCGGCCTTCATGCCCATATGTTATCTTGAACAAGCGCTGCAGGGCAACGCCTGATCCGACATCGGTTCCCCGGGCTGATATTTATCCGATATCGACGACTTGTTGACAACAGCATAAAAAGTAGTATATTTAGGAGCCTATAAGACTACCTGTTCGCTGGTACTCTCGCAAAATAGGCGCGGTAAAAGAGGAGGCCTATATGGAAGAAATGCTGGCGCAGATCTCACCGCCCAAGGTACTTATTGTCCACAACGAGACCGGATGTTCCTGTGCTGTTGGACGTGTCCTGCAAAACCTGGTAAACGGGCTCAACGAACTGGATGTCGAGGTAATTGAATCAGACGACCTGGACGATGCCCGCGCAGTGGTCACCTCCGACCCCTCGGTAGACTGCATACTGCTTGACTGGGACCTGGGAGACGATACGAAAAAGTCCCATGACCATTGCAAGCAACTGCTGACCCTGGTTAGAAGCCGCAACGCCAAAATACCCATTTTCCTGCTTGCCGAACGCAGCCGCTTTTCCTCCGTCCCCTTAGACGTAATCCAGCAGGTGAATGACTTCGTCTGGCTGCTGGAGGATACGGCCGATTTCATAGCCGGGCGGATCGATGCAGCCATACTGCGCTACCGCCAGGAGCTGCTGCCGCCTATGTTTAGGGCGCTGGTCGACTTTGCCCAGACCTACGAATATTCCTGGCACACGCCGGGGCATGCCGGCGGCACCGCGTTTCTCAAGTCGCCCGTCGGCAAAGCTTTCTACGATTTCTTCGGCGAGAACATGCTGCGCTCCGACCTGTCTATCTCGGTCGGCGAGGTCGGCTCGCTTTTAGACCACTCCGGCCCCATGGGTGAAGGTGAGCGCTATGCTGCGCGCATTTTCGGAGCACACCGTACCTACTCGGTAACCAACGGGACATCGACTTCCAACCGCATCGTCTTCATGGCCAGCGTGACGCGCGACGATATTGCTTTGTGCGACCGCAACTGCCATAAATCAATTGAACACAGCCTGACCATGACGGGAGCTATTCCCACCTACCTTGTCCCCTCGCGCAACCGCTACGGCATCATCGGCCCCATACACCCCGACCTGCTGACCCCAAAGGCGATCAGTGCAAATATCGCCAAGAACCCGCTATTGAAAGGTAAGCCCAACCGGGACCCAGTGCACGCGGTGATAACCAACTCGACCTACGACGGCCTTTGCTACAACGTCAGGCGCGTGGCAGACCTGCTTGGCCAGAGCGTTGACCGCATCCATTTCGACGAGGCTTGGTACGGCTATGCCCGCTTTAACCCGATCTACCGCGAACGTTTTGCCATGCACGGCGACCCCACCAAATAC
Source organism: Chloroflexota bacterium (assembly GCA_026389635.1). GTDB lineage: Bacteria > Chloroflexota > Dehalococcoidia > GIF9 > UBA5629 > CAIMUM01. The sequence continues at coordinate 7,328 of JAPLHM010000032.1, forward strand.
AAGGGACCCACCATGTTCGCCACTCAATCCACACACAAGCTGCTGGCGGCCCTCTCGCAGGCCTCATTTATCCACGTCCGCGACGGACGCAAACCGATCGAGCACGCGCGCTTCAATGAAGCATTCATGATGCACAGTTCCACCTCGCCCCAGTACGCCATCATCGCCTCCAACGATGTGGCGGCCGCCATGATGGAGGGGCCGGCCGGTCAGGCGCTGACAGGGGAAAGTATCGAGGAGGCGGTTGCCTTCCGCAAGACGATGGCGCGCATCAACAGGGAATTTAAAGCCAAGGGAGACTGGTTCTTCGATGCCTGGCAACCCGATAAAGTTACCGATCCCGCTACGGGCAAGCGTATACCCTTCTACCAGGCGCCGGACGAGCTGCTGTGCAGCGAACCCGGCTGCTGGGTATTGCACCCGGGTGACACCTGGCACGGCTTTGCCGGCCTGGAAGATGATTACTGCATGCTGGACCCCATCAAGGCCTCCGTGGTCACGCCCGGGGTATCGGTTGACAGTTCACTGGAAAAATTCGGCATACCTGCCATGATCGTTACCGCCTTCCTGGACCGCATAGGCATACAGGTAGAGAAGACGGGCGACTTCACCATACTCTTCCTCTTCTCCATGGGCATCACGCGCGGCAAGTGGGGGACCCTGGTCACCGCCCTGCTCGATTTCAAGAAGGCCTTTGATTCCAATGCTCCGCTCACAGAAGTGCTTCCAACCATTGCCGCGGCAGCGCCGGAGCGCTACAAGGAGATGGGGCTGAAAGACCTCGTCACGCAGATGTACAAGCAGGTCCAGGAGAAAGGCAACCTGGAACTGCTTTCACAGGGTTATTCCACGCTTCCCCATCCTGAAATGGAGCCCATCGAAGCCTACCGCAACCTGGTACATGACAACGTGGAGCAGGTCCCGGTGGATAAAATGGCAGGCCGCACCGTGGCAACGGGCGTTGTCCCCTACCCGCCGGGAATTCCGATTCTCATGCCAGGCGAAAACGCCGGCGCCGGCAGCGGCCCCATACTCGGCTACCTCAAGGCACTGCAGGCCTTTGACCGCCGCTTCCCAGGATTTGGACATGACATACACGGCGTGGAGGGCGTCGATGGCGCCTACCTGGTTTACTGCATAAAGGAGGGCAAGGGCAAATGAGCGATAACGCTAAAGTTACGACAGCCGCCAAGACATTAGGTATCTTTACCCTGGCCATGATCAACGTGGCGGCCGTGCTGAGCATCAGGAACTTCCCGTCCATGGCCGAGTACGGCTGGTCGTCCGTCGGCTGGTATGTGCTGGGCGCCATCTTCTTCCTCATACCGCTGTCGCTGGCCGGCGCCGAACTGGCGACAGGCTGGCCCAAGGGCGGAGGCGTCTACGCCTGGGTACGCGAGGCCTTCGGTGAACGCTGGGGATTCCTGGCCATCTGGTGCGACTGGTCGGAGAACCTGGTGTGGTTCCCCACCCTGCTGGCCTTCATCGCCTCGACTTTCGCATTTGCCATCAGCCCTGCGCTGGGAAACGACAATACCTGGGTTTTCACCGTCATGATGATCGCCTTCTGGGGTACCACCATACTGAACTTTTTCGGTGAAAAGGCCACCAACTGGTTCGGCAACGTCGGCGTTATCGCGGGCACCATCGTACCCGCGACCTTCATCATATTGCTCGGCATCGCCTACGTATTTATGGGCAAGCCGCTGCAGATACCATTTACACCCGCAGCGCTGCTGCCCCAGTTCAACCTTTCCACGCTGCCTTTCGTTGCCACAGTGATACTGCTCTTTGCCGGCATGGAGATGGCCGGCTTCCACGCGCTGGAAACGCGCAACCCCGGCCGCGATTTCCCCCGCGCCATTTTGCTTTCAGCAACCATCATAATCGTGCTGACCGTGGCAGGTACGCTGGCCATAGCCATCGTAGTTCCCCAGCAGAGCATCAGCCTGTCGGCCGGCATCATGCAGGCCTTCCAGGATTTCCTCAAAGTCTTCAACCTGTCCTGGCTGATCACGCCTGTGGCAATATTGATAGCCGTCGGCGCACTGGTCCAACTGAGCACCTGGATGCTGGGCCCGGCCAAGGGCCTGGGAGAGGTCGCCAGGGAGGGCAACCTTCCACCGGTCTTCCAAAAGCACAACAGGTACGGCTCGCCGGTGGCGGTACTGATCATCCAGGCATCCATAGGCAC
>JAPLHM010000288.1 GCA_026389635.1 Chloroflexota bacterium
CTACATCGGACGTCGCCTGAAGAAACGAAACTTCCGAAGCCTTTGGATCACGCGGATCGGTGCAGCCGCGAAGCAGAACGGCCTGTCGTACTCGGCGCTCATGGGCGGCCTGGAGAAGCGAGGCGTTGCCATCAATCGCAAGATGCTCGCTGACATCGCGGCCCGCGATCCGGGGACGTTCGCCGAAGTCGCGAAGCTGGCGAAGGAAGAGGCCGTGAAGGGCTAACGAGTGATGCAAAACCGCGCGTGCCGGGGAGGGACCAGAGCCGACCAAAGGCAGGACCGATCCGGCCAGGCGCGAGGCATTGGGAATGAGGTGTTGTGGGAATCCCGGAGGTCACCCACGTGGTGATCTCTTCCTTTAGCCTCGGGAACGTAGAGCGACGGGCGATGAAGGACGAAGGCCAGGCATCTGTCGAGGTTTGCCTTGGTGTCGAGGGGATCGAGCTGCACGCGCACCACGGAGTCTACGACGAAGAGCAAGAGCGCGGAAGCCGGTTTCGGATTGACGTCGACATGATGGGGCGTTGGGGAGAGGCCGTCCGGAGCGACGATCTCCGGGATACCCTCGATGTCGATGCCGTCGTGCAGCACATTCGGAGCGTGAACCAGCGGCGACGTTTTCACCTCATCGAGTCCTTCGCCGGGGCAATCGCCGACGACTTGCTGCAGGAGTTCCCACGTCTGCTTGAGGTGCGAGTCTGCATACGGAAGCTTGCCTTCCCCGAGTGGGGACCCGAGGCATGCGCGTTCGCTGTGGTGACCAAACGTTAAACCTGAATCGGGTCGAGGCGTACTTGCTGTTCGGATCGAACCTTGGGGATCGGCGGCAGTTGATTGAGGGCGGGCTCTCGTCGCTGGAGGAGCGTGGCGTCGAGTGGACGGCCCGGTCGTCGTTCTACGAGACGTAGCCGATCGGGGTCGAGGACCAACCGTGGTTTCTCAACCTCGTAGCGCGGGGTGATCTGTCGCTTTCCCTCCGTTCCCTCCTCGAGGCCTGCAAGGATTCGGAATGGGCGGCCGGTCGCCGTGCGGGCATCCGCTTCGGGCCGCGTCCGCTCGACATCGACATCCTCCTGTACGCCGAGCAGAGCGTGGAGGAGCCCGACTTGGTGATCCCTCACGCCCGGTTGTGCGAGCGCCGTTTCGCGCTGATCCCGCTTCTGGAGATCGCACCCGATCTCGTGGACTTCCGGGACGGCCGGTCGTTCGCAGTCATCCTGAATCGACTCGATGAGGGAAAGAAGGTGGCCAAATCGACGACAAGAGGATTCTGATCTCCGTCGACATGACGGAGGACGGGGACAAGAGGACGCGCGTCGCGCTTCTCGAAGGCGGGAAGCTCATGGAGATCTACTACGGACACCCGTCGCATGAGAAGCTCGTGGGCAACATCTATCGTGGCCGGATCGAGGACGTGGTCCCGGGAATGGGGTCGGCGTTCGTTGACGTCGGGGAGAGGAAGAGCCTGTTCCTTTCTCTCAACGAGCTGAACGACGGCATGCTCGAGGAGAAGGAGTTCAAGCCTTGGCAGGCGGGGATCCCGGTCAGCAAGCTGCTGCGCCAGGGGCAGATGATCACGGTCCAGGTGCGGCGGGATGGCATCGGGACGAAGAACCCGCAGGGCACAACGAAGATCAGCATTCCCGGCCGGTTCTGGGTCTACCTGCCGACGGAGGATCGCCTTGGCGTCTCTCGTCGCGTGGAGTCGGTGCGCGACCAGCGCCGGATCCGTCGGCTCGCGCGGACCCTAAAGAAGCCGGGCGAGGGAATGATCGCCCGAACGGCGGCTCAATGGGCAACTGACGAGGATCTCGAGCGGGACTACCGACTCCTCGTGGAGAGCTGGGACCGCGTCGGTGCTGCAGCGAAGACTGCGACGTCAGCGCGCCTCCTGTACAAGGCGATGGGCCTTGTTCAGGCGGTTCTGCGCGACTGGATGGGGCCCGACATCGCGGAAGTCGTAGTCGACTCGCCTTTCTTCTACGAGAAAATCCACTCGTTCTTGGAGTACATGCAGATGGGGGCGCACAAGGAGCAGATCCGCCTCCACAAGGGGCCGGAGCCGTTGTTCGCTAAACACGACATCGACCGCCAAATCCACGGCAGCCTGTCGCGGCGCGTTCCGCTCGCCG
>JAPLHM010000143.1 GCA_026389635.1 Chloroflexota bacterium
CCTGGCAGGCTGCCAATAACGGCGTCCCCGCTCCCAGTTCAAGCGAACTGAGCGTAGTGTCTTTTATATTGCCCATAACTGAGAGGACCCGGCAGGAGAACGCAGCCATGGCCGACTGGCCCTCCGAGCGCTGGGCGCATACCCGGTTGCTGGGTGAAATATTCAGCCAGATCATGGTCAGGGAGATAGTGACCAGCCTGATGGGCAGGGGAGTGCTGGTGGTAGCTCCGGACGTTACGCCTTTGATGAAAAAGCAGCGTTACCCGGGTGTAGGCTGGGCCTCGCCCTGGTCGCACCGGCATATAGCCTATGCCGCCGGGTTGGGCACATTTGGCATGCACGACTTCCTCATCACCGAAAAGGGCGCCGCGCACCGCTGCGGCAGCTTCATAGTGAACCTGCGTCTGAAACCGGACCGCACACGGCCGGAGAATATTCATGCCAATTGCCTGCAGCACAACGGCGTGAAGTGCCTGAAATGCGCCGCCAAATGCCCGGTTGAGGCTATCGATGAGCGCGGCCATGATAAGGAGGCCTGCTACAAGCGGGTATCCAAATCGCTGGCTTACTGCAATAAGCGATATCACATCTTCATTTACGGTTGCGGATTGTGCTCGGTAGGGGTTCCCTGCGCATCAGGGATACCTGTGAAGAAATAAAGAGTGGAGTGAGTGGGCGAATGGAAGAGAAAAGGTTCGAGCTAAGCAGGGGTTCGGCGATCACAATATTAACCATATTGTCGTTGCTGTGGCTGATAAATTTTGCCGACCGGTCGATCATGACTGTAGTGCTTGAGGCGGTCAAGGCGGACCTCAGACTCACCGACGCTCAGGCAGGCGGCCTGGTTGCCATGGTCACGGCCGGCATTGCCATTCTTACCATACCCGCATCTATTTTTGGAGACAGGTGGGCGCGCCGCAAAGTCATAGCGGTGATGGCCGTGATCTGGAGTGCGGCCACCCTTGCCACGGCCTTTTGCATCAACCTGGGCCAGATGCTGGCGGCCAGGTTCCTGGTGGGCGCCGGTGAGGCCGGCTATTCACCCGTGGGTCAGGCCTGGCTCTCGGTTTCGTTCCGCAAGGAGATCAGGTCCTTAATAATCGGTATCTTCTTCGCCTTCAGCCAGCTGGGCATGGTCATCGGCCTGGTGGTGGGCGGGTGGCTGCTCACTGCTACGGGTGACTGGCGCGTGCCCTTTTACGTCTTCGCTATCCCCGGGATAATACTGGCCATTATTGTTTTATTCCTGCCCGATTACAGGACGGTCAGGGAACAGGGTGAAGCTGTCTTGAGCAAAAGTTACTTCAAGAGCTGGGCTGACATATTCAAATGTAAATCTTACCTTTTACCCACCATAGCCGGCATCTTCTTCCTGACCACTGTCGTGGCCGTGACGGTCTGGACACCGGCCATCCTGATGCGTGCATACGATATGGACGCGGCGGCGGCAGGACGGAGCTACGGTCTGGTTTCCCTGGTGCTGCTTTTTGCCCCGTTGGGCGGATTGATAGCCGACCGCTGGCAGAAACGCAACAAAAGCGGGCGTCCGCTGTTCATGGCTTTGACAGTCTTTCTGGCTCTGATAGTTTTTGCAGCCGCCTTTCTCAGCATCGGCCAGCCTGTGCAATTGTTCCTGGCGTTGCTGAGTCTCGGTACGTTCTTTGTGGCATTGAACCTGCCGGTCGGTTTCACCGTCGTGAACGACGTCATAGCGCCGGGATTGAGATCGACAGCCCTCGGCATATCCGTACTGGTAATGCAGCTATTTGGCGCCACGCTGGGCACGGTCGCCGTAGGCGCCATATCCGACCGGCTGGGCGGAGGGGCGTCCGGGCTGCAATGGGGCCTTATCTGGACGCTCCCGGTTTTTGCACTGGCCATCGTGACCAACCTTATGCTGGCCAAATACTACCCCGCGGACAGCGCTAAATGTAGCGATCTTGTTTATGCTGAGAAATAACAAGAATGGATAACAAAAAAGACGGCAGATTTAGAAGGGGGAATTAAGAATGGCAAATGTACCCAGGAAGGTTGCAGTATTAGGACTGGACTGCGCACTGCCCCATTTGATCGAGAAACATATAGCTGAGGGCCACCTGCCCACCTTTAAGAAGCTGATAGATAGCGGCGTAATAGCGGATAACTGTCTTGTGCCGTACCCCACCGTGACACCGCCCAACTGGGCTTCCATTGCCACAGGCGCCTGGCCGGGAACGCACGGCATAACCGATTTCCACACACACAAGTTAGGAACAACCCCGGTCAACACTAACTGCATACAGTCCTTCGATAGCCGGCTATGTGAGGCTGAGTATCTGTGGGATGTTGCGGATAAGGCGGGCAAGAAATGCATTGTATTTAATTACCCGGGCGCCTGGCCTTCCAAAATGAAGAACGGCATCACGGTCGGCGGCAGGGGGCTGGCTATCGGTGAAGTCCGTGCAGGGATGACTGCCATGTTCAGCCGGGCAAGCCTTTGCAGTGACATGTTGATCACCACCGGCTTTTATCCGCGGGGCATCAAAGGCAAGTTCGCTGAAGCCAAAGGCTGGAGTAACCTGCCCAAAAAGGAAAATGAGCCCCTTGAGATGGAAGCGAAAATGGTATTCAGGGACGCGGAAGTCGCTCCGGCTGGGACTTCCTGGTATGTGCTGGCGCGCCAGTCCGGTGATAACGGATATGACCGGGCCAGCCTGTCGCCGTCAAAGGATTTTAAGGATGCGTTCTGCACGTTGTCCGTCGGAGAGTGGAGTCCCGTCATAAATACCAGTATCAAAATGCAGGACGGCAAGATGGAAGAGGCCTTCTTCCGCTGCAAGCTGGTTGAACTGAGCGACGATGCAGAGGACCTCCGCCTGTATATAAGCTCTGTAGGGGCAAAAACAGGATGGAGCGACCCGCCGCAGATTGCCGCTGAACTGCAATCGCAGGAAGGTGTCACAGGGATTGCCGGCGGCATACTGGGGTATGCGCTGGAATGGTATGACCTGAATACATTTGTTGAGATCAACGAATATTACACACAGTTCCTGGCTGACTGTGCCTGTGCGCTGCTGGGCAAGCATGAATGGGACCTTTTCTTCATGCATGCGCATTCGCCGGACTATGCCTACCATATGATACTGACCGAGATGGATCCGGATTTGACCAAAGACGAAGCGGTGAGGAAGGCAGCCTGGGATGCGCACCTGAGGATATACCAGGCGCAGGATAAGATGCTGGCGCAGATATTAGGGGTGCTGGATAAGGACACACTGGTTATCACCGTATCCGACCACGGGGCGGTGCCGGACGGCCCCAATATCGATCCATTTAAGATGCTTGTTCCCGCCGGGCTGACAGTATTGTCTGAAAAGCAGATTGATTTCGCCAACGTAGGCGATATAAAAGGACGTGCACAGGGATTGATTGAGGAGTTCAGGGTAGCCTTCCAGGTACCAGACGTTAGTAAATCCAAGTGTTTCCCGCAGCGTGCCATCTATGTATATATCAACCTCAAGGGACGTGACCCCGAGGGTATTGTTGACCCCGGGGATTATAAAGAAGTCCAGCAGCAGATTATCGACGCGCTGCTTACCTATGTCGATCCCGCGACCGGCAAGCGCCAGATTTCCCTGGCGCTGACCAAGCAGGATGCGCGCATTCTGGGACTTTACGGCGATCATGTGGGCGACGTGGTATATGCCGTTTACCCGTGGTTTTCCGGCCAGCACGCCAATATCCTGCCCGCCGCCGAATGGGGTGTGGGCAATCTAAAAGCCCTGCTGACCTTCACGGGTCCGGGCATGAAAAAGGGCTACCGGCTGCAGAGGACGTGTAACCTGGTCGATATAGTGCCGACCATCTGCTACCTGATGGATTTACCACTGCCGTCGACCGTGGAAGGGGCGGTTATCTACCAGGCATTCAAGAATCCTGATTTCAAATCAGACGAAATTAATAAGCTCAAGGCAGGCCTGGCACGGATGGAGACGGCACTGCAGCGCGGCGAACGCCAGCCCTGGGACAAGCACGAGTGTGCCTGAAAAAGGGGGAAGCATGGAACTGACAGATTGCGTAGTGGAATACCGCAGGGATGGCGGGGATGGTCATCTCTTTAGCATGACGCCCGAAGGAGTGCCCGTGTTCCAGGTGAGCAACAAGGACCTTACGCCCGAAGGCCGCAGGCACTGGGCCAACCGGGTGCTTAATGCCGCGGCGTTGTGCTGCGTGGCGACCACGCTGGCATCGGACCTGATCAAGCGCGGCGCCGAAGTGAAATCGCTGACAGGCAGGGCTGCATCCGGCAAAGAGAAAGACTCGGTGCTGAGGACGCACATCAATGAAATCCAGGTCGAAATCGAGGTGGATATCGGTGACGCCGACCAGGCCATACTTGATGAATGCCTGGAGATCATCAGCCGCGATACGCTGGCCATGTACTCACTGCGTGAGGGTATAGAAGTGGAAGCCAGCATCAAGCGGGTGAAGTGAGGCTTTGTGGCTAAGCTTGCTGATCCCAACAGGCGCGAAGATATACTCAAAGCCGCGCGCGAAGTATTTAAACAAAGCGGTTATGCGAAGGCGCATGTGGCAGAGATTGCTCAGCGTGCCGGGGTGGCCAAGGGGACGGTCTACCTTTACTTTGAATCCAAGCAGGCCATGCTTGATGCGCTGTGCGACCGTTACCAGGAGATGATTGCCGATGCCCTGCTTCCCACCCTGCAGAACCCCGACCCTCGCGCAGCAATAAAAGAGGCGGTACATGCTGCGTTGGCCGTAGCTTCCCGGGAACGGGATTTATTGGAACTGCTTGACCTGCGCCTTGGGTTGGCTGCCGGTGGCGCGGCCATTGAGAACCCCAGGGGACAAAAAATCCTGCGGCGTTTTTTCCGCGAGAGGGTTGCCAGCGGTGATATTCAGGATTACGACCCTGTAATAGCATCGGAGTTAACCGCCGGTTTCGTCCAGTGGATTTCCAAATTGTGCCTGCTTTGGCGGGACCTGGACATATCCAGGTACGAAGATACCGCGGTGCGCATGCTCCAGCAAGCTCTGCTAAGTAAAAATAGTAGCAACGGAGGTAGTCTATGAGAACACTGGAAGAATACAGGGCGGCGGGCAAAAGCGTATACGATAAATTGCACCTTGCCACTTATCCCATCGGTATCAAATATATCAAGAGCGAGGAGGAGATACCTGGGGGGAGCATCAGGCCGAGCGCAATGGGTCAGCAGGCCAGCCTCTGCCAGGCCTTCACCTATGCCCGGAGGTTCGGTTTCTGCATCGCCATGACGGGCAAAGACAACTTCTGCACGGCTGCTACAGCCTGGCACCTGTGGGAAGAGGCCACCCCGGATGAGATCATCCACAGCCAGATACTGCAGGGTTGGCACAAGGACCTGGAGGCGGAGACAGGGGTCTGGAACCTGTACGTTAAACGCTGGGGTAAGAATTACCCGCAGAAAATGAGGGGTTACACAGGCTTTGTATGCGCCCCACTGCATGATGCCAAACTGATACCGGACTCAGTGCTGATTTACGGCAACAGCCTGAACCTGATGCATCTCATCCATGCCATGGTCTACGATGGTAAAGATTTCCCTTCATCGGATTTTTCCGGATTCGGCGAGTCCTGCCAGAAGGGAGGGTTCGTTCCGTGGATCACAGGCATCCCGCAGATCGTGGTTCCAGGGTTCGGCGACCATTCAGTGGCAGCCGCTCATGAGGGTGAGATAGCCATGGGTATGCCGGCCGAGCTTATATTTAAAGTAGATGAGAACCTCTTCCTGACCGGTGGCGCTATGAACGTGGGGCAACCCCCGCATGCCATGATGGCCATGAGCCTGACCGAAGGCATAACGCCGGGTTGGCCGTACCTGAGGGAAAGGTTCGAGGCGCATAAGAAAGAAAAGGGCGGCTGAGTAAAATGCAGCAGGGAAAGTTCAACTTGCGGCTTAGCGGTTCGATCCCAAGAGGAGGTAACTGATAATGACAGATAACGCTATATTAAGCAGGCGCCGGAACGCCGGTGCTCTAATGAAGGTGCTGTTCGTTTTTATGGTTGTGATCGTGTTGGCAGGCCAGGCCGGCTGTGCGCAACCGAAAAAGGCGCCGCCGGCGCCGTTGGCTGCCACCGAAGCGCTGGATATCATAAACAAACACTGCGCGGAGCAGATCGGCCAACCGAGGATTGAAAAGATATCGGAACACGTTTGGGCGGCGCTGGGATACGACCTGGCATCGACCATCCTCATCCATACAGGGGAGGGCAATGTCATTGTCGATACCTCGATAGTGCCTGCCGCCGCCAGGGTGGTTAAGCAGGATTTGCTGAAAGCCGCGCCTGCCGGGCCGGTCAAGGCCATTATTTACACGCACAGCCACGTTGACCACACCATGGGCGCCACCGTGTGGGCAGAGAACGGCACGCGCATATGGGCTACCGATTCCTTTATTGCCGACTGGTTCAAGCAATACGGCCTGTTCGGCCAGGCCGAGGCTACGCGGGGCATGCGGCAGCAGGCTTACCACACTTCAAGGGACGAAGTGCCGTGCTCCGCTGTCGGGCCTATCATGCGAACCTATTCGCTGGACGATACAGGTGTGTTAGGCCCCCTTTGCTGTGCGCCGATGATTATTACTGGGCCTTCCCCAACCTGTATACCATCAGGGGCACCAGTCCCCGTCCGGTGGATGAATGGATAACCAGCATAGATACCATGCGCAGGCTGCAGCCCGAGCACCTGGTACCTTCCCATACCAGCCCTATCAACGGCAGCGAAAAAATAGCAGAGGTACTGACCAATTACCGGGACGCAATTCAATACGTGCGCAATGAGGTGGTCAGGAGGGCCAACCGTGGCGAGGACATCGACACCATCGCCGAAAGCATCAAATTGCCCGAGCAACTTGCCCGGCAGCCATACCTGTGGGAAGGCTACGGACAGGTGGACTGGTCGGCGCGGGCTATTTACAACAACAACCTTGGCTGGTTCGACGGCAGGGCGGATAAGCTGTACCCCCTTGATCACGCCCAGGCTGCCAAACGTGAGATAGAGCTCATGGGTGGAGCGGGGAAAGTGCTCGAACAGGCTACGAAAGCTCTTAAAGATGGCGATTCCCGGTGGCTGCGGCAGATCGCCGCCGGCACGTTCAACACCAACGGCAGGGCTTACCTGCTGGAGTATGCCACCGAACTCACGCAGGGCCCATTCAAGCAAAACAGGGTGACATTGCCGGTTGAAACAGTAGCAAGCATGCCGGTGGGATTCCTGTTCGACAACATCGCCGTGCGCCTTGAACCCGCAAAGGCGCAGGGCGTTTTCGAGTCGGTCCGCTTCATCTTTCCGGACCTTAACACGCAATTTAACGTGACCGTGCGCAACGGGATTACCGAGGTTGTCGAGGGCGAACCGCTGCCCGGCACGCCGCCGCCGCTGGCCACCGTGACCGTTGACTCGCTGACCTATAAGCTGATGGCGCTTAAGATGTTGGACACCATGGCCGCATTTACACAGGGCAAAATCAAGGTGGATGGCAGCCTGCCCGGGTTTATCGCGTTCATGGGGCGCTTCCAAACCTGATTTGTTTGATCACCGGGAAATAAAGCGATGCAGGGTGAAGAAGCAAGGCTCAGCAACGCCGGAATATATTCTTTCGAGGATAAAGGAGATACAAAGGATGTCAAAACAACCAAAGAGAGTAGCGGTGCTGGGTTTCGACTGTGCCGAGCCGCACCTTATCCAGAAGCACATTGACGAGGGGCATCTTCCCACCTTCAAGAAGCTTTTCGAGGGTGGGGTTCTCGCTGAGAACTGCCTTGTCCCGTACCCTACTATTACTCCGCCCAACTGGGCCAGCATAGCCACCGGCGCCTGGCCGGGCACACACCATGTTACCGATTTTCACCTTCACAGGGAGGGCGCCTCCCAGGTCAATGCCAATACGTTCGAGGCCTTTTCCAGCGAGAACTGCAAAGCAGAGTATATCTGGGACAGGCTGGACGCGGCGGGCAAGAAATGCATAGTCTGCAATTACCCCGGCGCCTGGCCTTCCAAAATGAAGAATGGCATCATGGTGTCAGGCGCAGGGCTTGGTTTCGGCGAATACCGCAACGGGCATACCGGCCTTGAGTGCAACCTTCTGCTTGGTATGGACCAGATCCTATCTAACGGCATCTACCCGCACGCGACCAAGGTTAAACTGGAAGATGCCGAGGGATGGAGTAATCTGCCGGCCGGAAGTGAAGAGCCCCTGGCATCCAGGTTTGACGTGATGTTCAGGCTAAACATTGAGCAGATGGCGCCGCTATCCTGGCACGTGCTCGTTACGCAGGGCGCCGGCAAAGGCTACGACAGGGTCACTGTTTCACCGACCCAGGACATGAAGGATGCCTTGTTTACAATCGCCAAAGGGGCATGGAGCAAGAAGGTATCTTATAAATTCAAGACACAGGATGGCAGGGAAATCGAGGCCTCTTTCAAGGCCAAATTGCTGGAACTGACGGATGACGCCGAGGATTTCCTGCTGGTTTTCAGCGCATTCTGCCCTGCCGAAGGCTGGTCCCACCCGCCTGAGGTTGCCCGGGAAATCACCAGTGAGGAAGGGATATTCACCTTTGCCGCCGGTTTGCTGGGTTACACGCTTGGTATCTACGAATTGGATACCTACCACGAGTTGGTGGAACTGCATGACCAGTGGCTGGGGGACGCTGCCACACAGTTGATTACCAAATATCCCTGGGACCTGTTCTTTATGCACATCCATACCATTGACTGGGTCTACCACTCCATCCTTACGGATATGGACGAGAATACCTGTGCAAGCAAGGATGTACACCAGAAAGCCTGGGACTTTCACCTGAAGCTGCTCCAGAGCCAGGACAGGCTGCTGGCCAGGATCGTCGAGGCGGCAGGCGAGGACACACTGTTTGTGCTGGTTTCAGACCACGGGGCCGTGGCCGACGGGCCGACTTTCAACCCCTATGTACCGCTGATCAAGAACGGCCTTTGCATGATGGAAGGGCAGGGCGCCGACGGGGACCTCAAAGCCCTCGAAGACAGCACCGAACAGGTTTACACTTTTTTCAAACAGAGTGTAGGCGACCGTGTCGGCCGTGAAATACTTGAAATGGCCACATTAAACCTGTTTAAGCCCGATATCACG
>JAPLHM010000255.1 GCA_026389635.1 Chloroflexota bacterium
TGTAGGGGCGTAGAAATGTAGGGGCGTACCTTCAGGTGCGCCCGCAAGAACGGATAGGAATGTAGGGGCGTACCTTCAGGTGCGCCCGCAAGAACGGATTTGGTTTAATATATATATGGAAAATGCTATGAATAAAATTAAAGCCGGGATTATCAATGTTACGGGTTACGCCGGGGTGGAGCTGGCGCGCATTCTCTGGCAGCATCCGGGTGTCGAGCTGGTCTCGGTGACCGGCAGGAGCGCGGCCGGAAAGAAGCTGGGTGAGGTTTTCCCGCATCTAACCGTCACCGGGCTGACCATAACGGCCGAACTGGAAGGCAAAATAGATGTTGCTTTCTCGGCCATGGCCCACAAGGCCAGCGCCGAGGGTATAGTACCGTTGTTGAATAAGGGCATCAGGGTGGTGGATATAAGCGCCGACTTCCGCCTCAAGGAAGCCGCCTGGTATCCGCAATGGTACGACTTCGACCACCCCGCGCCGGAATTGCTTAAAAAGGCCGTTTACGGGTTGCCCGAATTGCACCGCGCGCTTATCAAAAATGCTGACCTTGTGGCAAACCCGGGCTGTTACCCTACCTCGGCCATACTTGCTCTGGCGCCGCTGGTCAAGCTGGGCCTGGTCGAACCCGACCTGATAGTGGACAGCAAGTCGGGCGTCTCAGGCGCCGGCAGGACGCTCACCCTGCCCACGCACTTCTCCGAGGCCAGCGATAACGTGCGCGCCTACGGCCTGGGCGGACACCGCCACCTGCCCGAGATCTCACAGGAACTCATGACGCTGGATGCCTCGAAGAGCGTTTCGGTGACCTTTGTGCCGCACGTGGTTCCTATGACGCGCGGCATTGAGAGCACCTGCTACGCCAGGGTCAAACCGGGCAAGCTCACCGGCGGCAAAGAGGAGCTGGATAAAATCTACTACGATTTCTTCCGCGATGAGCCCTATACCAAGGTTGTGCAGCAACCACCCGAGAGCAAGCACACACTGGGCAGTAACCTCTGCCTGCTCTACCCCGCCATCAACCTTAAAACGGGCAGGGTGGTGGTGGTAAGCTGTATAGATAACCTGGTCAAGGGGGCTGCTGGACAGGCTGTGCAAAATATGAATATAATGTTCGGTTTGCCGGAGACGTCCGGCCTTGAGGCCCTCCCCCTTTATCCTTAGCGAGCGTGCCCCCATCGTCTAGAGGCCTAGGACACCAGCCTTTCAAGCTGGGCACAGGGATTCGAATTCCCTTGGGGGCACCAATACTCTCATATTCAATTTGAACGTAAGTATTTTTAGCCTTTTTGGCGTTTTTTCTATTTTGGTTAACAATTTTGATTTCCATTTAGCTACACCTCAATCGTAATATTTGCTTAACTCAAAGTTATTTCTTATTAACCGCCAAGTTTGCGGGAATAGAAAAGAGAGTGTCTTTTAGTATGACGCCACAGTTTTGGAAATATCGTGTGCCATTTTGTGGGCATTTGTTGACAAATGGTATCACTAATGGTATCATCCCTTTATAGATGGCGGGTTCCATAGAGAAAATAATTAGACAGATGCAGGGGAACCCACAGAGTGTTGGTTTTTCTGACCTTTGCAAAGTTTGTAGGTATTATTTTGGGAAGCCACGACAAGAAGCTAGTAGCCATCATATATATAAAACACCGTGGCAGGGCGATCCTAGAATAAACATACAAAACGATAAGGGAAAGGCAAAGGCATATCAAGTTGGACAAGTGTTAAAAGCTATAGATAAATTGGGGGCACAAAATGGCAATAAAACAAACTGATTATTATACCTATCGAATTACTTGGTCTTACGAAGATAGCGAATATGTGGGTTTATGCGCTGAGTTCCCCAGCCTAAGTTGGCTAGCTAAGACCCCGGAATTGGCATTGCGTGGTATACGCAACCAGGTAGCAGAAGTCATTTCAGATATGCAATCTAATAAAGAAAAGGTCCCTCAACCGTATGCAATTAGACACTTTTCAGGTAAATTCATGGTGCGTGTACCCCCTGATGTACATAGAAATCTGACTATACAAGCAGCAGAAGCTGAAGTTAGCATTAATCGCCTTGTCAGCTTTAAGTTGGCTTTAAGGTGAATCTGACCTTACGAAGCAATACTGCGAATGTTCGCCTGATATTTATTTAATCACCCCTGTTATAATTAACACATGATGAAACTATTTAAACAGGGTAACAGCCAGCGTATCAAAAGTAATATCTGTTTAGTTTCCGTAATAGTTGCATTGATCTTGGCCGGCTGCTCGGCCCCCGCCCCTGCGCCGGTGGCGCCCCAGGAGCCTGCCGTCACTTCGCCCAAATTAGGCGTCAACTCCCTGACACTGGACCTGCGGTTCGCAGAAGGGGATTCCAAGACCGTCACCAAAAACATCACGTTTATGAACGAGGGTGAAGGGGTGATGGTCTGGGCTGTCCGGAAGTCTGTTCCCTGGATGTGGATGAACGAGGCGGACGGTGTGCTGGAAAAGGGCTACAGTAAGAACCTCGAGATTTTCATTGCTCCTGCCGGCAAGGAACCCGGCACCTACACGGACAATATAACTATCGAGGGCGCGGGCGCGAGGAGCTCCCCTCAAACCGTGGTAGTGACCATGGTCATCACGCCCGCCCCGCCGGCGCCGGGCTCCGATGCGGCCGCAGCTGCTGCTAAAAAGCCTGTGCCTGCTCCTCCCTGGGACTACACTGAATACTATGATACCAACTACAACTTCCGCTTGAGGTACCCCAAGGATTACCAGAAGAAGCAGCTGATGGACTCAACTTTTGGGGCGGAAGCTTCTGCCAACTCACCGCAGGCCAACAGCATCAGGATAAATATAGTTAGTGGCCTCGGGGTTGATTATAATGCGGCCACGCTTGAATGGGCCAAGGCCATCAGGATGTCGGGTGGTGGATCCAGTCCCAAGGTTATATCCAGCGATAACGCGACCACCCTCCTGGACGGGGTCACACCGGCATTCGAATTCCTGTATGATGCCAAGTCGTCAACCAAACAATCTTCCCAGGTCTATATCTACGGGGTAAAAAAAGGCAGCCGGTACATAATGTTCGGTGGCGTCGCGCCCTCTGCCATCGCCCCCGATAGGCTGCAGCTATGGAAAGAGATCGCCCATACACTGGAGTTTGTGGATAATGATTTGACTGGTTCTGCATCACGTAGCTGAAACCGGTGACGTTGGATGTGAACCCCGTTTTCCCGGTACCACGGCGGACGGGTATTTCAACTGCGGCACCATTAACCGTGAGGGACATATCCGGCGTTAGGTATTCAAACCAGAAATCGACGGGCTTTTGCGCGCTGACCCGGCGCTCCTCCCTGTAACCCGGCGGCAGCCCAATTGAGAACACGCTGTTGGCATCGGTGACCGTCACCTGCCTCTCGGTTGTGTCGACCGGGGGCACTGTTTGGGGAGTGGGAGGGGGTAGAACCTGGGA
>JAPLHM010000276.1 GCA_026389635.1 Chloroflexota bacterium
GAAACTTGCTTTGGCGTTTTGGCCGCCGGGATGGCTGTCGGGATGGATGGCGGCGGCAGCGTGCCGGTAGGCTTTCTTAATATCTGATTCGGAGTAGCCTTGCTCCAGGCCAAGCAATTTCACGGCTTGCTCTATTTTGGCACTATCTACAGTTGACACCTCAACGGTGGCGAAGCTATAGGGCGGCAACGGTCCGATGATATGGAAGTCTAACTGGTTGTTAAAATAATCATTCAGCTGTTTTACGGCGTTATCGAATGCGTCCGATTCCCCCTTGTTGATAAGGAAAGCGATATTGGTCACCAGGTCGTCGGAGATGAGTGGATTGACCTGCCTGTCCACGGCCAGTTTGTCGAGGAGCTCAATGATGCTCTTCCTGCAGCTCACGCGCTTCCTATCCATGGCAGCCTTGACCATTTTCCCCAGTCTTATCCTGTCCTCGACAGCTACCGGTCCCCTGCCGGCAAGCTCGTTGCGGGCCTGGCAGATATCGTCTTCAGCGCTGATATCGCGCAGCACTTTTTGTGTGTCCCAGCGGGCGGCAACTTCATATTCAACCTTATCCCGCATATTTGCCAGTTCTGAAGAAAACAATTGCCTGCCCTGGGAGAGCAACTGCAGCACTTCCCTGTCGGTAGCGAGAGTGGTGCCGAATTTAACCGGCAGAACATCCGCCTGCCGCATAATTTGTTCCACAGCCTTCTGGTGCTTGAGCAGGCATCTGATAATATCTTCTTTGGGCAGGGAGCTTATTTCGATGTTGGGGCAATCGCCCACCACCGCGCCCAGGCCGTTATGCCGCAACAAATAAACCGCCTGCGCGGTCAATGTTTCCTCAGTATTAAGTATAACAGTCCGGTAAGTGTCTACGATCCCGTAAATATATTTCCTGGTCATAGCGCCCCCTTTTAACCACTGCAATTGCCAGATCAGCATTCAAAACCTCATCTTACCTGTTCAAAACCTCATAATGAAGTCGTCATCCTGCTATCTGGTGCGAGCGGTGTGGCAATGCCTTTTATCCTGGTCCCGCATTTCTCGCAAAAAATCCTTATAACATGGTTTTCCCGGCCGCATTTTGGGCAGACCGTGATCCACTTCCCGCTTATTTTTCTCCTCTTGTAGGACCTCACCCGTGCCTCCTCTGATTTTTCACGCCTGTCCCTTTTGCCTTTCCACCCACTGCATAGCTTCCCGCTCCAGGGCGGTTAAACGGGCATTTGAAGGGCGCTTGCCCCGCATCCTGGCCCGTTCTACAGCCATAAAGTGGCGTGCCAGGGCGCAAACTCCCGATAGATTCGTTTTACGAATCACCCGCTCCCTTTTACAGGCTTGAGGCAACGGGTATCCCGGCTCCCCGCCTGGCTGCTCACTTATTTCCATTTCATGCCGCTGTCCTGGTTAATAACGCAGGGACATTTTCTTCCATTTGCCTTCAAGCGGTTTTTTATCGTCTCTATGCGGGTCATCCCCATTATCCCCAGCATCGGTTATGCACACCGGCTCATTTTTTCTTTCCAACTTCGCCATGGCCTTATCAATCTCACTCGTCCGCTCACGGATAACTCTTTGCTGATGTCCCAGCATCATCTGTTTATTCTCCAACCTTTCCTTTTCCTTATCGAGCAGAAACAGATCTAAATGTGTTGTGCCTTTTGGATGGGGTCTGCAGTGAATGTGACTGGTACTTGCAGTTTTTAAATCCCTCAGTCCCCTGGCGTTGGTACTACCTTTCATTTTTGCTCCTCCCGTTGATTAAAAATCCAACTGAGCCGTCTGCCTGATGAAATCTCATTCCGTTACCGGATAAACCTTATCAGCAATACTGATCAATTAACCTGCTAACCACCTCTCTGACTTTGGCTGATTGTGCATTGTTGCCCAGCCTGGATGATTCCGAGGCGAGGATATCGGCGCAGAGCTGCCTGAAGTCCGGGTCAGCGGCATCAGCCTTACCACCCAGCAGCTTGAGCGTCTTGCCTATCATAATGCAGCCCCGGCAGGTTGGAGCGAATTCACAGACGCCCGACTCCCTCAGGCTGCGCACAATAAGCACGATTTTCTCGGCGTCCTGCAGGTCAAGGCCTGTCTTGGAAATAGTGATGGCCACTTCAGTTTCCATGTCAAAATGGTCCAGGTCCAGGGTTACCATCCTGTCCCTCAGCGCATCCTGGCTGCGATAAACACCGGCGTACTCCTCCGGATTGCTGGTAAAAATGGCATTGAATTGAGGGTGTACGCTGACGTAACCATCACTGTCCCTGCCGGTTGGCATATCAAGCATTTTTTCTTGCAGGACTGAAAGAAGCACATTGTTGGCCTCAGGACGAGAACGGGTAAACTCGTCATACACCATGGTAAACCCGTATTTACATGCCACTGTAAGGCGGTTATCGACCCATTTGCGGTCCATGTCCTCCTCGGTTTTGAGCACAGAGTGTATGAAGTTATCGATAACCTTCCTTGACCTATACCCGTTCTCGCTGCCAACCAGGTCGGAAGTACTGAACTGGTCATCCCCGTGTATGAGTACGACGGGGCGGCCGAGTTTGCTGGCGAGGTGAAAGGCCAGTGTTGTTTTGCCTGTCCCTGAATTGCCCCTGAAATGGACAGGGAAGCCGGCAGCAATATAAGCCAGCGAACGTTCCACTATTCTCCTTACAAAAGGAGTCTCCACGAAGTTGGGCAAAGCGCATGGTTCAAGTAAAGTTGCCGCCATCTCTGTTACCATTTTCTCACCTCAATTCTTAACTGTGTGCAAAATCATTGTGACAGTATGCTAAATAGAGAAGTACTTCTTGCCGCGCTTCTTTATATTGGCGGATTTCACCAAACCGTTGGTCAGGTCCTCTATTTTCTTCTTCCCGATTTGGAACTCCTTATCAAGCTGGCCGTTATCAATTCCGTCAGGGCTATTGGCTATAAACTCAAAGATGGCGCGGCTGAGCTTTGAATC
>JAPLHM010000187.1 GCA_026389635.1 Chloroflexota bacterium
CATTTACGGCAGGCTTGATATTCAGCCCCTCAATTGATTTGAATATCCCCAGTGAACGGTGGTCGCAATGCAACTCGACGTCGGCCTTTGCCAGCTCCTTAGCCATGACAGGCAGGAATTTAGCTGCGATATCTTTATGCACCAGCACACAATCGAGAGCATTACACACCGTGGGACGCTGCACCTTGGCATTGTAGGCGATGACCGAGGCTTTTGCTATATCAGCTGTCCTGTCTATATACAGGTGGCAGACGCCGATGCCGCCTGCAACCACCGCCATAGCGGCGTTGTCCCTCACGAACTTGATCAGGGAAGCCCATCCGCGCGGGATGACGAGGTCGATATACCCTTTCATTTTTAGCATGTGATCGACCAGGGCACGGTCGGGCGATTCGATGAACTGCACCGCTCCCACCGGTATGCCGGCCTTGTAAGCGGCTTCCTGCACGGTTCCCGCCAGCGCCAGGTTGGAACGTGCGCATTCCTTGCCGCCGCGCAATATCACGGCATTCCCGGCTTTGAGGCAGAGCACGGATATGTCCACCGTTACATTGGGCCTGCTCTCGTATATGGCGCCTATTACGCCCAGCGGCACGCGCCTCTTGGTCAGCAAGAGGCCGTTGGACAGGATGCGCTCCTCGATTATCTCGCCCACGGGGTCGGGCAGCGCAGCCACCGTTTTCACGTCCTCCGACATCCCTTTCAGCCGCTTCGGGTCGAGCATCAGCCGGTCGAGCAGGGCCGCGCTCATCCCCGAGGCCGCCGCCTCTTTGTAGTCCTTCTCGTTGTTGTGAAGGATAAGTTCCTCTTTATCCAGCAACGCCTGAGCGATGGCTAACATCGCATCATTTTTTATTTTAGTTGGTATGAAAGCCAACTTCTTTGAAGCTGTTTTAGCCTGTTTGGCTTTTTGCTGTAATTCGTTGATATCCGCCTGCATGACAAACCCCCTTAAAATTAAACGAGCGCCAGGTTATCACGGAGTACGGCCTCGTCCCCGTACTCGTAACCGAGGATTTCGGCTATGGCGCCGGATTGCTCACCCCTGACGCGCAGCAGGTCGCCGGAGCTGTAATTGGCTATGCCGCAGCCTACCTGTTTGCCTCCCTTTTCGTAAATATCTACTACGTCTCCACGGTTGAAGCTGCCTTCCACTTCAACTATGCCTGCGGGAAGCAGGCTTTTTTTCTGTCTGCGCAAAGCTGCCGCAGCGCCTTTATCTATGAATAGCCGGCCCATGCAGGATAACCCTGAGAGCAGCCAGCGCTGGCGGCTCTCTATCTTGCTGTCGCGAGCTGTGAAAAAGGTACCGACGCTCTTGCCTGATGCTGCCCGAATAACCACTTCGGGAAGCGATCCTTTAGCTATAATTACAGGCACCCCGGAGGAAGTGGCCAGCCGCGCCGCTTCAAGCTTGGTCACCATGCCGCCTGTGCCGTGCGCGCTGCCGGCGCCACCCGCCATATCCTCTATCCTGTCATCTATACTGTCGATGACCGGGATGAGCTTTGCCCCTGGATCGTTCTGAGGGTCGGCTGTATATAGCCCTTCTACATCGGAAAGAAGCACCAGCAGGTCTGCATCCACCAGGTTGGCCACCATGGCTGAAAGGTTGTCGTTATCCCCAAATCTCTGCTCTCCCAGTTCGTCGGTGCATACTACATCGTTCTCGTTGACCACGCAGATCACCCTGAGGTCGATCAGGGCCAGCAGGGTGTTGCGGGCGTTAAGATAATGCGCCCTGTCGGTGAGGTCCGACCGCGTGAGCAGGGCCTGGGCCACGTTTATGCCGTGCTCAAGAAAAAGTCCGTAATAGATATTCATCAGGCGGTTTTGTCCCACGGAAGCCATGACCTGCTTAAAAGGTATGTCCCTGCGCTTATTCTTTATGCCCAGCAGTTCCCGGCCGGCTGCGACAGCGCCGGATGATACTATGATTATCTCGTGCCCGCCCCGGTGCAGTTTTGCCACCTGCCCGGCCAGGTCGGCCATGACTTTCAGATCCAGCCTGCCGCTGCCCCCGGTGATCAGGTTGGTCCCGAGCTTGATTACGATGCGTTTGTACTGCATGGTGACCAAATTATATCACAGCAGTGAATTTGGATCAGCTTCATAATACACCTGCTTAACTTTACAAGGTTGCGGAGCAGGGCTATAATCTTTGCTTGTGTTCGAAATCAACCAGGACCTGATGGGCATCCTCAACAGGCTTTCCAGTGTATGCGCCGCTCCTGAATGCAAAGCTTACCTTGTGGGCGGCTTTGTGCGCGACTGGTTAGTGGGCAGGGATACCTCCGACCTTGATATCGCTGTCAGCGGTGACCCGCTGTCGACTGCCCAGGAAGGGGCGGAGTTGCTCGATGGAAGATACGTGCTGTTGGATGATGATAACAGGGTTGGCAGGGTGGTCGTGGCCGGCGAAGACCATCCGTGGCATATAGATTTCACTTCATTTGAGGGAGACATCGAGCGTGACCTGCTGCGGCGGGATTTCACGGTAAATGCCATGGCCCTTGACCTGTCAGCTTTTACGGCGGGAGAAGTCTTACTGATTGATCCTGCCGGTGGCGAGGACGACCTCAAGAGCGGGCTGCTGAAACAGGTGAGCGACCGCATTTTCCAGGCTGACCCGTCGAGGCTGATGCGCGCAGTCAGGCTTTCCAGAGAGCTCAACCTTGAGATTGAACCCATTACGGAGGATACCATCCGCCTCAACTGTGAACTGGTGCGTAAAGTCGCCGGCGAAAAGGTCAGGGAGGAGCTGCTCAGGATATTGACGCTGCCATTTGCAGGCAACTCGCTGCGCTACTTGGATGAACTGGGGCTGCTGTGCAGGATAATACCTGAGGTCGAGGTCATGAAAGGCGTAAAACAGCCAAAGGAGCATTACTGGGATGTATTCGATCACTCCCTCGAGTCTATAGCTGCCCTCGAGTACATTTTAAGGGAGAGCGACTGGGTCTACGGGAGAAGGGGGCTTCAGTCGATAGTCCCGTGGCAGGAAGAGATACAGCAGCATTTTAGCCAGGAGATAGCAGGCGGCAGCAACCGCAGGACGTTATTAAAGTTAGGCATGCTGCTGCATGATATCGCCAAGCCTGAGGACCGCAGCGTTGAGGAAAACGGCCGCATAAGGTTCCTTGGTCACACTAAGGACGGCGCCGCTACAGCCACCGCCATACTTGGGCGGCTGAGGTTTAGCACGGCAGAGATCCGCTATGTGGAGAAATTGATTTACCACCACCTCCACCCGGCGCAGATGTCCCAGGAAGGCATGCCCACCCACAGGGCTATTTACCGTTTTTTCAGAGACACTGAGGGCGCCGGGATCGATATAATTTACCTGGCGCTGGCAGATTACCTGGCTGTGGCCGGCCCACGGGTGGATATGGACGAGTGGCATATGCAGATTGAGCGGGTCAGGTATATAATGGATGTTCATAATAAGCTGGAGAGCGAGATATTGCCGGTCAGGCTGCTGACCGGTGACGATTTGATGAATGAGTTCAGGCTGCACCCCGGTAAAGATATCGGCAGGATGCTCAAGTTGGTCAGGGAAGCCCAGGCGGCGGGCGAGATCAGCACCAGGGAGGATGCCCTGCAATATGTCAGGAACGAGATGGACAGGGGCGCCTGCTGCGCTGCATGAGATATGGGACATGTCAGGGAATGTAATTGAAACATTACTCAGGAGGGAGAATAGATAATTGAAAACAAGTGATATGTTGCTACTTTTGTTTATAGCTGTACTGGTGGGGTTCAGCATCTGGGCCATAACCCCGCTGGACGGTGACCGCTTCGGCAGACAGGGGCTTGCACTGGGCCTCGACCTCAAGGGCGGCGCTTACCTTGTTTACGAAGCCGACCTCTCCAAGAAAGACCCGTCACAGACGGTGGATCAGGTCATGACCAGCGTCCTGGGCAAGATCGAGCGGCGCGCCAATGCATTCGGCGTAAAGGAGCCCATCATTCAGCGGCAGGGCGAGAACCGCATCCTGGTACAGCTTCCCGGTGAAAAAAACGTGGATGAGGCCAAGAAGCTGATCGGGCAGGTCGCCTTGCTTGAGTTCAAGGAGACTACCTCGGACTCATCCGGGCAACCACAGCGGGATGATAAGGGCGAGGTTATCTGGAACATTGCCAAGGGCACCGGCAGCGACGCACAGATCAAAGATCTGACCGGCAAATATCTCAAACCCAACGCCAAGGTGATGCTCAAGCAAAATACCAACGAACCCGAGGTTGCCTTTGAATGGAATGACGAAGGCGCAATACTTTTTGAACAGATCACCAAGCGCAATATCCAAAAGCCGCTCGGCATCTTCCTGGACGGCCAGCCGATCTCAGCACCGACCGTACAGGCAGTCATCAAAAGCAGCGGGATAATAACCGGCATGGATATGAAGGAATCGCAGAACCTGGCCATCCAGCTTAACTCAGGTTCGCTGGATGTGCCCCTGGTGGTAATACAGGAGCAGACGGTTGATGCAACCCTCGGTGCGGATTCCATAAAAAAGAGCATCGTGGCGGGCGCCATCGGCCTCATCCTGGTAGCCCTCTTCATGATCCTGTATTACCGTATGGCTGGCTTCATAGCCGTACTGGCCCTGATCATTTACGGGCTTATACTGACAGCCATCTTCAAGCTGGTGCCGGTCACCCTGACAATGGCCGGCATCGCGGCGGCCGTTGTATCAATCGGTATGGCGGTAGATGCCAATATCCTGATTTTCGAACGTATGAAGGAGGAACTGAGGGCGGGGCGCACCCTGGGGGCCGCCGTTGACACGGGCTTTAACCGTGCCTGGCTGGCCATACGCGACAGCAATGTGACAACCTTCATTGCCTGCATAGTGCTCTTCTGGTTCGGCGATACATTCGGGGCTTTCTTAGTCAAGGGCTTCGCCCTTACACTTTTCATCGGCGTGGCGCTGAGCATGTTCACCGCCATCACGGTCAGCAGGCTCTTCCTTTCCATGACCGCCCGGGTCGTTAAGAATACCTGGTTATACGGAGTAAAAGCATGATCGACATCGTAGGTAACCGCAAGTGGTTTTTCCTAATTTCCATATTTTTGCTTGTGCCGGGCATCATCTCGATGCTGGCGTTCGGGTTTAATCTGGGCATCGATTTCAGCAGCGGGACCGTTATGACACTGCGCTTCAGTCAACCGGTCGACCAGGCTGCGCTACGGCAGCAGATGTCCCAGTCGGGGTACAGCGACGCCACCATCCAGAAGACCAGCGACGGCGATTTCCTCGTCCGTACCAGGGATATCAATTCCGAGCAGAAAATAGCGCTGATCGACGGGCTGAAGAAAGGGCTGAATATGGACGTGACCATCAGGGACTTTGCCACGGTGTCACCTCTGGTAGCCAGCGAGGTGGCGCGCAACGCGGCCATCGCAGTTTTAGTGGCATCCATTTTTATGATACTTTACATCGCTTTTGCCTTCCGCCACATGCCCAATCCCTTCAGATGGGGTTTCAGCGCTGTAATCGCACTGCTGCACGATGTGCTGATCGTCATGGGCGTCTTCTCGATACTCGGCTGGCTTATCGGCTACCAGGTTGACTCCATGTTCATCGTAGCTATGCTTACCATAGTAGGGTTCGCCATCAATAATACTTGCGTGGTCTACGACCGCATACGCGAAAACGTTCGCAAAGGAATTAGCAAGGATTTCGCGACAACTGTAAATTCGAGCATCATGGAGACCATCGCCCGCTGCATCAATACCAGCCTCACGGTAATCCTGACCTGCCTTGCACTGTACCTGTTCGGCGGTGTGACCATACAGCAGTTCATCATGGCACTATTGGTAGGCGTGCTGGTCGGCATTTATGACTCCATATTTGTGGCCGGACCGCTGCTGGTACTGTGGGACAGGGGCCTCAAAGCTGAACCCGTGACTGCTTGAGCTGAACAATTTATGCATATCGACTTACGGAGATTTTAAGGGGGTTTTATGGATAGGAACCTTTTCATCGGTTTATGGGCCTTGCTCATGATCCCGCTGGCCACATTTATGGGCATCGCGGGTATGATCTTGGGCGTCGTGGTAATTCTATTTCTCGGCATAGGAAGCAAGGAAGGCTGAACCGGTTTCCGTTCACTTCGAGAATGCGGGGCTTCTGCCTCGCATTCTTTTTTTATACTACAATTTATGGATGGAGCGGATTGTGGCCAGGAAGCCGCCGAAATCCCCCGGCGAGTATGACATGGGCGCCGCTCCCAGCGGGTCGTAAACCTCGCTATGGCCCAGTAGCAGTTCGATGGTAGCGGTGACTGAATAGGCCAGCGCCGTGAGGTTGTAACCGCCTTCCAGGGTAAATACCAGCCGGTTGGGGCAAAACTCATCTGAAATAGCCTTGATGATCTTGGTCATGCGCGCAAATCCCGTTGTTGTAAGCGTCATGTTGGATATTGTGTCCTGCCAGTGGGCATCGTAGCCGGCCGATACAAGCACCAGGTCGGGCTGAAAACGGCCGGCCAGCGGCGCCAGGATCCCGTTGAAAACCTGCAGGTATTCGTCGTCTCCCAGTCCGGCTTCAAGCGGGACGTTTACGTTATAGCCCTCCCCCGCACCCTTTCCGGTCTCTTCGGCCGCGCCGGTAAAGGGGTACCAGGGGTACTCATGGGTGGAACAATATAATACCTGTGATTCGCTGTAAAAGGCTTGCTGCGTACCGTTGCCGTGGTGGACGTCGAAATCAATTATTAGTATGCGCTTGATATCGTAATTGGCAAGGGCAAAGCGGGCGGCGATGGCAGCGTTGTTGAAAAGGCAGAAACCCATCTGGTGTGAGCGTACGGCGTGATGTCCCGGCGGCCTGACCGCGGCAAAAGCGCCCTCGGCCTTGCGCTCCATGACATGCTCGACGGCCGACATTACTCCGCCGGCGGCATAAATTGCCGCCTCCCATGACCCGGGGGAGGCGTACGTATCCGGGTCGAGCCATCCGCCACCGCTGTCGATCTCGGCTTTCAGGCTCCTGATATATTCCCGGTCATGTACGGCGGCTATCTCGTCTATGCCGGCGGGGCGGGGAGAGATTCGCAGGAGCTGTTCCCCGACTTTTGTCTCTTCAAGTATGGTATCTATCGCTGTCAGGCGGTCCTTGCACTCGACGTGGTTGCCGGTTTCATGGCGCTGGTAGATCTCACTGCTTACATAGCCAACTGACATCTGCTTGAGGATTTCCTTATATAGATTTTTGAGGAATTTAACCCTTTGGCCGCGGACCCCGGCCAATAA
>JAPLHM010000138.1 GCA_026389635.1 Chloroflexota bacterium
CTCCATCCAGATCTTGCCGGGATTCATGATGCCCTTGGGATCAAAGGCGTACTTGATACGCTTCATCAGCTCAATTTGTACCTTCCCCAGCTCCTTTTCGATATACTGGGACTTGTGCAGGCCGATGCCGTGCTCACCAGATACGGTGCCGCCCAGCTCGATGCCTTTCTCGATCATCAGCCTGATGGCCTCCTCGGCCTTCTGCTCCATCTCAGGCGTCACTTCAAGCAACTGCACACCCGGGTGTATATTGCCATCGCCGGCATGGCCGCTCATGCCGGTGGGCACACCCAGCGAGGCGCCTATCTCACGCACCGCCTTCACCATCTGCGGTATCTTATCGCGCGGCACGGTCACGTCCTCGGAGATGGATTTCTGGAAGATGCGCAGGATGAGAGGGGAGAGGTTCTTGCGCGCCTTCCAGATACCCTCGGCCTGCTTTTTATCCTCGATAATCTTGATCTCGCGGGCACCCATCTTCTCCGCTATGCCCTTGATGACTCCGATATCCTCGGCTATGACAGCCGCTGTGCCATCCACTTCAATCAGCAGGTACACCTGGCCATCCTGCGCGACGGGGACAGGACTGTAGGTATTCATCAGCCAGATAGCGCCGACCTCCAGGTATTCCAGCACCGCCGGCACAACTCCCTCGTAAATAATGCGCGATACCATTTCAGCGGCAAGCTGAGCGCTATCACATACCACAATCATGGTCTTGCGCTCAGGCGGCAGGGGCAGCAGGCGCAGGTTGACCCTGGTTATGACGGCCAGCGTCCCCTCCGACCCGGTGAGAATTTGCGTGATGTTATAGCCGTTGGCCTGCTTGACGCTGATGCCGCCGGTATTGATGACCGACCCGTCCGGCAGGACAGCCTCAAGGCCAAGCACATAGTTGGGCGTCGTGCCGTACTTAACTCCGCGCGGGCCGCCGGCGCGGCAGGCCACGTTGCCCCCCAGCGTGCAGACGTCCATGCTCTGGGGATCGGGTGGGTAGAACAGCTTCTCTTTCTCCACCGCGCGGTGGAAATTGGCCAGCACCACGCCACTCTCAGCGCGGGCTGTCATGTTGCCCTTGCTTATCTCCAGTATCCTGTTCATGCGCTTCATGTCCAGCACGATGCCGCCCCGAATGGGGGTGGAACCGCCCGACAGGCCGCTGCCCGCGCCGCGCGGTGTGACCGGCACCCCGTGCTGGTTGGCATATTTAAGCAGTTTGCAGACGTCGTCCACGGACTCTACCTGAGCCACGGCGTCGGGCTTGCCCTGCGCGTAGTAGCGCGTGGCATCGCTGGAATAAGCCAGCAGGTCCTCTGGTTCTGTCCTGACCTTATCTCCACCCAGCAGGCGCTTGAGGTCCCGGCCCAGCGCTTCGGAGTTTATTCCCGTAGTTTTCATGCTACCTCCCTTGCGTTTAAACGCCGGCGATGGTCCTGACCGGCTTGACCGCGCACACAATGCAACAAAAATCAGGCATCTATGCTCCAGATGCTTGCTTTAACCCCTCTGTCTACTTCAGCATCAACACATGCGCGGCAGGCCTACGAATACTCGCAGCCCTTGAGCAGGGCAGCCTTGTTCAATTCGAGCTGCTTGCTGTCTTTGGAGAGCATCTGGTTGAGCACCTTGATGATGCTCGATGTGGTGGTGACCCCTGCATTGGCGATTACCGCGCCCAGTGCAATCAGGTTGCCCACCGTCTCGTCGCCGAGTTCCTTGGCCGCCTCGACGGTCGGTACATAAACAACTTTTATGTCATGTCTTTTGGATTTCGTCTTGACCAGCGAAGTATTAACCACCAGCAGTCCGCCGGTCTTGACCGTGGGTTCCAGCATCTTCATGGCAGCCGGGTTCATAGCCACAGCCACATCCGGATGCGTGATGAAGATGGAGCCTATCCTCTCGTCTGAAATATTCACGAAGCAGGAGCACATCCCGCCCCTTTTCTCACCACTGTAATAGGGCAGCCAGGTTGTATCCAGCCCCGCGTTGAAGCCGGATTCCATTAGAAGCCGCCCTATGAAGAGAACGCCCTGGCCGCCGAACCCGGATATGGTTATCTCCCAGTTCAACTCTTATCCCCCTTCTTGAGCGCGGCGACACCCGGTAAGACCTTGAATTCGCCCAGGGGAAACTGCGGGATCATGTTGGCTATCATCCAATCGGACGCGTGCACCGGCTCAACCTTCCAGTTGATGGGGCACATGGAGAGTATCTCAACCATAGCAAACCCGAGACCGGCAAGTTGTGTGCGGAAAGCCAGCTCAACGGCTTTCTTGGCTTTGCGCACGTTTGCGGGGTTGTTCACGGCGACCCTGGCAATATAGGCCGGCCCGTCTAATGTAGCCAGCATTTCACTCATCCTGATAGGGAAGCCTGACTGCTCGGCGCTGCGGCCTTCGGGGGTGGACGACGTGTACATGCCCATGAGGGTGGTGGGGGCAAGTTGCCCGCCGGTCATGCCGTAAGTAGCGTTATTGGCAAATATAATTGTGATCTTCTCTCCTCTGGCGGCGGCATGTACGATCTCGGCGGTGCCGATGGAGGCCAGGTCGCCATCGCCCTG
>JAPLHM010000075.1 GCA_026389635.1 Chloroflexota bacterium
CCCGATGACAAGGAATGACCAGCTGATGCTCGTGTATGTCTTAAGCCCCCGTAAGTTTACCAAAGTCATGCCCCACCAGATGATGATGCTGACAATGAACTGGTATAGCTTGCTGTCGGCAAAGGACGGCATGAACGCGTAAGCAAACGTCGCGGCAATAAATGTCAGGGCTGCCACAAAGCCGATCGTCATCTGGAACCACTGGAGCCAGACCGCAACAAATCCCCACCGCTGGCCGAACGCCTTCTTGACCCAGACATAGACTCCCCCTGTCTGGGGCCACCCGGTGGCAAGCTCAGCCGAGACAAGGGAGGCCGGTATGAGATACAGGAGGATGGCAAGCAGGAGGAACGTGACCAGCTGCCACTGGGTCTCCGCCATGTTCGGGAATTTGCGGATATTGAACAATGACGCAAGGGTGAGGAGGGTAAAGACCGCAAGCCCCATCCGGTATGCAGGCTTCATCCCTGTTTTCATGTCGTGACCTGCTCTATTCGTCTCCGTTTCAATCCTGCAGCTTTGCGGTCGCGCACTGGAGACTCGGATTATTTCTCGTTTTCAATGGCCTGTTCGATCTTCTTTCTCAGCATCTCGAGATATTTCTGCCAGGCCACTGTGATGTGCCCGTAATGCGATATGAACGGGTTAAGGACGCATATCCTCAGGACATATACGGATTTTACCCGTTCCCATTCCTTTTGAGGGATCCCCAGCCTTTTTACAAATGCCCTGGGTGCTGACCCGTAGTCGGCATCGCTCAGGGCGGTCTTGGAGGTGATCCAGTCGTTCCTGTAAACCGGCCCGCTGATATACGAGGATTCATCGTAAATTGCCTCGTTGAGCCTGTTCATCCGGTCAAGATCGGTGTTCCCCTTCTCGTTGATGGCCATGCAGACGATGTTGAAATCCGGGTCTTCCACGAGGGGCTTCACGGTGAACTCTCTTCCCTTCACCCTGATACTCCTGGTCTTAAGGAGTTCTTTGGTGAACATCCGGGCCCCCTCGATGCTCCTGCCGATGATCTGGCCATAGCCGGTGATATTCAGGGGGATGACCCGGTGGCTGGCCCAGACGGCTGCCGCGGTTGCCCCGGCTTTCGAGCCTTCCATGATGTAACTGCCAAGGAGCGTCGGGGCGTTCTCGCCGGCCTCGAAGACATAGGCGGCGAAATAGGAGATAAGGTCAAGAATCCGGCGGTCACGGATCACGATGCCTCCGGCAGCATAGGGGACATAGCCCATCTTATGGGGATCGATCGTGATCGAGTCGGCTTTTCCTATTGCCTTGTAGGACTCGTACACAAGCCTGCTCGGGTACGAGAAGTCATGGACAAAGATACCGTCGGCTTTCAGGCGTTTTTTCAGCGCATCGTACTCGATGAATTTATTGTTCTCGTCGAGGTACAGGGCCCGGGAATATCCGCCGTACGCTGCGTCGATGTGGAAGTAGAAGGAGATCCCATTCTTTTCGTAATCCTCGCGGAGTTTTACGATCCGGGCAATCTCGTCAACCGACCCCTCCTCGGTTGTCCCGACAACGGCCACTACCGCAATGACCGGTATCTTCCGGGCAATATGCTCATCAATAGTCTTTTTCAGGACGTCGAGATCCATGTGGAAGTTCTCATTTACCTGGATCTCGATGAAGTTCTTGTTCCCGATCCCGAGGACGTCGGCTGCCTTCACCCAGGAGTAGTGCTTGGACTGGGGGACAAGGACAACCCCGAGTGTCCCCTGCCCTACGCCGGTCCCACGGACGGTCTCGTTCCGGACTTCATCAAAGCACCTGGCCTTTTTCACCTTGTCAAGGAGGTCAAGGATCTCTGCCGGGGGCATGTTGGAGAGCTGCCATTCGCTGAGGCCCTTTACAAGGGCAGGTTTCACTTTTTTGACGGCATGGGGGAAGGACTTGAGGTTCCTCGCCATCCAAAGCCCTTCATAGTTAGCTATTGTCCCGTCGGTCGTAATATGGCCCCAGCAGGTCTCCGGGTCGAACCCGAGCATGGTTGCCATGTCCTTTCCCGCCTCGATTTCAAGCACCGTTGTCACTGGGGAAGCCTCATAAGCACAATTGTTGGGATTGTAGAGGATGGTTGCCATGTAGG
>JAPLHM010000151.1 GCA_026389635.1 Chloroflexota bacterium
CTATCTCAACGAGGACCCCTGGGACCGGCTCAAAGACATCCGCAGCAGGGTCAAGCACACCCGCCTGCAAATGCTGCTGCGCGGGCAAAACCTGGTGGGATACCGCCACTACGCCGATGACGTGGTAAAAGAATTCGTGCGTTTAGCCACCAAGGATGGCGTGGACGTCTTCCGCATATTCGACGCGCTCAACGATATCCGGAACATGGAGCTGGCCATACACGAGTGCAAGAAATACAAAGTACACGTGCAGGGCACGATATGTTACACCATCAGCCCGGTACACTCGGAGGAAGGCTTCGCCGAGATGGCGCACAAACTGGAGAACTTAGGCTGCGACTCTATCTGCATCAAGGACATGGCCGGGCTTATCTCCCCACCCCGGGCCACGTCCCTTATAAAAGCGATTAAAAAGAAGGTGACTGTTCCCATCGACCTGCACTCCCACTGCTCGAGCGGCATGGCGCCTATGAGCTACCAGGCCGCAGCCGAGGCAGGCGCGGATATAGTTGATACCGCATTCTCTCCCTTCGCCTGGGGCACCTCGCAGCCACCCACCGAGAGCGTGGTGGCCGCCTTCCAGGGTACGCCCTGGGACAGCGGGCTGGACCTGGAACTGCTCTACGAGATAGGCGAGGACTTTGCAGCCATGGCCGGCAAGTACCGCATGCTGATGACCGCCGAGGCCACGCGCCCCAGCGTCAACGTGCTGCTGCACCAGATACCGGGCGGCATGTACTCAAACCTGATCAGCCAGTT
The DNA here is from genome assembly GCA_026389635.1 of Chloroflexota bacterium. Taxonomy (GTDB): domain Bacteria; phylum Chloroflexota; class Dehalococcoidia; order GIF9; family UBA5629; genus CAIMUM01. The sequence continues at coordinate 760 of JAPLHM010000151.1, forward strand.
GCGCGAGCAGAATGCGCTGGACAAGATAGGCGCGGTCCTCGAGGAGATACCGAAGGTAAGGGCCGACCTGGGCTACCCGCCGCTGGTGACTCCCACCAGCCAGATCGTGGGCATACAGGCCGTGCTCAACGTTCTCAACGGAGAGCGCTACAAGAAGGTGACCAAGGAGGTAAAGGACTACCTGCTGGGTTACTACGGCAGGCCGCCCGGCGAGGTCAACGCCGAGGTGCGCAAGATGGTGGCCGGGGACAATAAGATCATCAGCGCCAGGCCGGGGGAGCATATCAAACCCGAGCTGGCGAAATTGAAAGATGAGGCCCGCAAGCTGGGCGTACTGCACAAGGAAGAGGACCTGGTGACCTACGCCCTCTACCCGCAGGTAGCTGTCAAATTCCTGCGCGGCGAGGCCAAGGAGGAAGTGCTGTCCGGGCCGGCGCCCGCCGCGGCTTCCAGCCAGGCCGGGACGGATTTACCCAGTGAATTCAGCGTCGACGTGGACGGGGAGGTATTCAATATCAAGATAACCCCCGTTATGGGCAATACCGTGGACGTCAACCGCAAAAGCAAGGCCAGGGAGATACCCAAGGGCGCCGTGCTCTCCCCCATGCAGGGCATGGTGCTTACCGTCAAGGTCAAGGTGGGCGACAAGGTCAAGGAAGGGGATACCGTGGTGGTGACCGAGGCTATGAAGATGCAGAGCGACGTGCACAGCCCCTATACCGGCACGGTCAAGGAGATATTCGCCTTCAATGGCGAGATTGTGAATAAGGACGACGTCCTGATGGTGATCGAATGAACCACGCTTGTAGGGGCGGGTTTTTAAACCCGCCCGAGTGTGGGCGCAGCTAAAGCAACGCCCCTACATCGGTGAATTGCAGGATGGATGACTCGTAATGCTAAAGAAGGTCTTGATCGCCAACCGCGGCGAGATCGCCATACGCGTCATGCGCGCCTGCCGCGAACTGGGCATCCGCACGGTGGCCGTGTACTCCGAGGCGGACCGGGACGCCATTTTCGCAAAATATGCCGACGAGGCCTACTGCATTGGCGCGCCGCCGGCCATCGAGAGCTACCTCAATATCAAGAAAATCATGGCCGCCGCCAAAGAAAGCGGGGCGGATGGCATACACCCGGGATACGGGTTCTTAGCCGAGAATCCCAGCTTCGCCTATTCCTGCGAGCGCGAGGGCATCAAGTTCATCGGACCTTCCAGCCGCGTGATCGAACTGATGGGCAGCAAGATCGCGGCGCGCAAGGAGATGAGCAGGGCAGGGGTGCCCATCACGCCGGGCACCGAGGACGCGGTCAGCGATTTCAGGGAAGCCCGCAAGATCGCTAAAGAGATCGGCTATCCCATCATAATCAAGCCCTCCGGCGGCGGGGGCGGCATCGGCATGACTATTGTGCAGGACGAGGCCGGCCTCAAGAAAGGCCTGGAGATGTCGGCCAAGATAGCGGCCAGCACCTTCGGCATGCCGGAGATCTACATCGAGAAATACATCCTGCACCCGCGCCACATCGAGTTCCAGGTGATGGCAGACGCCCACGGCAATGTAATCCACCTGGGCGAGCGCGAGTGCTCCATCCAGCGCCGTCACCAGAAACTGATCGAGGAAGCGCCCTCCCCCGCCCTGACCGCGGAGCTGCGCGCCCGCATGGGAGAAATAGCGGTACAGGCGGCAAGGCAGATCAAGTATGAGAACGCCGGCACCATAGAGTTCATCTTCTCCAAGGGCGAGTTCTTCTTTATGGAGATGAACACGCGCATCCAGGTGGAGCACCCGGTGACCGAGATGGTGACGGGCATCGACCTGGTCAAGGAACAACTGCTGATCGCGTCCGGCCAAACCCTGAGCATAAAGCAGGAGGACGTTAAGATGAACGGCTGGGCCATAGAATGCCGCATCAATGCCGAGGACCCGCTCAATAATTTCGTGCCCTCACCGGGCAAGCTGCGGGGCTACCGCTCTCCCGGCGGCACCGGCATCAGGGTCGACAGCGGGGTGCACACGCGCTACACCATCTCACCCAACTACGACCCCATGATCTCCAAGCTGGTGGCCTGGGGCCGCGACAGGGACGAGGCTATCGAGCGTATGAAACGCGCCCTCTATGAATACGTGATAGTGGGCGTGAAGACCAACATACCCTTCCACAAGGCGGTCATGGAGAACCCGCGCTTCCGCAGCGGGGAACTTGGTACACATTTTATTACCCAGGAAACGACGCTGATCGACGATATGCAGGCCATCATGGCCAGGGAAAAGCCGCTGGAGGAGAAGCTGTCGCAAGTGTTCGACGACAGCAAAAGGGCGGCGGCCGTAGCGGCAGCCGTAGCCTACACCCAGATGATGCAGAAAAATCCCAGGGGCGGAGCGGACTCATAAATATTTGGGCGGCTGTAAAAAACAACCGGGTTATTTCCCTGCTTTGGACCACGTTTGATGAATTCTACGCGGACAGCAGCACTACGCTGGCGGCGGCCGTAGCCTACGGCCTGCTCTTCTCGCTTTTCCCTTTCGCCCTGGTAATGATATCACTTGCCGGCTACATGATGTCCTCCCCTGAAATTGAAAACCAGGTCATTACTGCTATGGGAACCCTTATCCCGGTAGCCAGAGGACTGATAGTAAATACACTGGAAACCGTTATAAAGGCACGCGAAGCCACGGGTATAATAGCGCTGTTGCTGCTCGCCTGGAGCGCGCTGGCATTCTTCAATGCCCTGCGCACCTCTCTCAACCGTGCCTGGGGCGCGCCCTCCGGTCAAACTTATGTCAAAGGGCGGCTTATTGATGTCAGCATGCTGGTGCTGGCAGTGTTAGGCCTGCTTGTCTTCACCTGGCTCACCACCACCATCCATTTTATGCATGAATCGAACACGCAACTCTGGATATTTAAATTCACCAAAACCAGCCTCTTCGCAAAGATGGTTTTCACGCTGTTCAGCGGTGTGCTGGCCTACGCCGTGATACTCTTGCTTTACCGTTTCGTCCCCAGAAAGCGGCCAAAATTGAAGCATATCTGGCTGGGCGCGCTGCTGGCCGCCATCGGCTTCGAAATCATCCGGTTCGCCTTCGTCTGGTACGTAAAAAACTTCGCCCAGTACAACCTTGTTTACGGCCCGATCAGTTCGGTCATAGCCCTGCTTACGTTCATCTACCTCACGGCCTGGGTGCTGCTCTTCTTCGCCAGGTTCAGTTACGTCAAGATGCGCCGGGACGGTGAAGGACCGCTTCTACTTTGACAGACAAGATGTCAAAGGCCGGGCTTAGCAATGCTGTATAATCTCAACAAGGATTTGTCATGATCGGTTTCCCCGACGCTTACCTGGACATAGAAACCACCGGCCTGTACCCCCACGAAAGCAGGATCACCGTTATCGGGATATATTTCTGCAATGGTGACGACGGCAGGCTGGTGCAGCTTTACGACGCTAAGCTCACCTGCAAGAACCTGCTGAATGCCATGGAGGGGACAGAGCGCATGTTTACCTATAACGGCAGCCGCTTCGATATCCCTTTCATCCGCACCCACCTGGGGCCGGACCTGGCGCTCATGCATCCGCATACCGACCTGATGTATAAATGCTGGGACCACAACCTGCGCGGCGGCTTCAAGAGGGTCTTAAAACACCTGGGCATCTCCAGGGAGACCGACGGGCTCAACGGGCTGGACGCGATATGGCTGTGGCAGCAGTATAAAAGGTCAAACGACCGGGCTGCCCTCGACTTGCTGCTGCGCTACAACAGGGATGATATCGTCAACCTCAGGCAGCTCAGAGATGCCCTGGCCGAGATCAATATGCCCAGGGTAGCGCAACTATAGGGATCCTGTAAAAGGGACAACAGAAAAGGAGCCGTCCGGTGGGCGGCCCCTTTTGATTTACAGGTAACTGATGTTTATTTCGCTATTTTGTCGAGCTCTTTGATGTGGGTGTCGATGCCTTTGCCGAATAGCTTCAGTACGATCGGATCGCCGCTGCCATACTTCTTGTAAACCCTGCAGGTCTCGCAGATGCTGGTGTCGCGGCCCGTGGCGCCCCTGTCATCCAGCTTGCAGTAGGTCCCCTCGATCTCCCAGCAGGGCAGGAACTGGTATTTCTCGACCGGGCATTCGCTCTTTATCATCTCCGGGCAGTTGCAGAGCTCCCAGCAGGGCGCCTTGTCGGTCCAGAAATTTACGCCTTTCTCCTCTTTTACCCCGGTTTCTTTGTTAACCCTCACTTTAGTTTCAGCCATCTTATTTTCCTCCTATTTGTTTCGTCGGTTGATTACTTTTTCTTACACTAACAATTTATCACGCGCATTGCGCAGCGCCATCCGCTTTAACGCTTAATTTGCTTTTGCGCAAAAGCGCAACTGTCAACATCCCTTCCGCACAATAAAAAAGGTTCCCCCTCCTCGCGGAGGGGGAACCGTATCCCTCGTGCTGCGGGTTAAATTCAGGCTGCCGCCACCTGTTCAAGCATCTTGAGTGAAGTATTGATGCCGCGGCCAAGCAGCTTCATCTGGATGGGCTTGCCGCCGCCGTAGTTCTTGTAAACCCGGCAGACCTCGCAGATGCTGGTGTCCTTGCCGTCTGCGCCGTAGTCGTCCAGCTTGCAGTATGTGCCTTCGATCTCCCAGCAGGGCAGGAACTGGTATTTGAAGGCCGGGCATTCGGCTTTCACCATGTTGGTGCAGTGCGAGAGCTCCCAGCACGGCGCCTTGTCGTTCCAGAAATTGAACCCGCGCTCTTCCCTGACTCCGGGTGCTTTTTCAACTTTCTCTACTGTCTTGGCCATTTCGTTTTCCTCCTGTCCTTGGTTGTTCTCCAGGTTGACTATAATTTAACACCGCAGACTATTGGCGCCATCCGCCATTATGCTTAACCTGCAGTTGCGCTTTTGCGCAACTGCCCATACGCCTTGATGCTGAGGTGCATTCATTATCCAATTCCACTCCTGAGTGATATAATTGCTCTTCGTCCAGGTACAATCGAATGTCTACGGGGAGATACGGCCCATGTCCGAAAAAATAAAGGGCGCCGGCTTTTACGGCTGGTGGCTGCTTCCCATCCTCTGTCTGGTCTATTCCATCCCCATCGGCTTCGCCCTTTACGGGCCGCCCGTCATTAACACCTTCATGGCCGAGGATCTGGGCTGGCAGCGCGGACAGGTAAATGTCGGCTACTCCATCATCGGCATCATGCTGGGCATGGGCGCCCTCATCATCCCCTGGCTGATCAACCGTTTTGGTCCGAGAAAGACGATTGCCATCGGCGGCATAATCATTGCCCTGTGCAGCGTGCTGATGGCGCTGCTGGCACAGGTATGTATAACCGTTGCCGGGCACCCGTACCCGGTCATGTACTGGATTATCTGTTTCTTCCTGGGTCTGGGACTTTCCTTCAGCACGGTGGTGCCCATACAAACCCTGGTGCTGCTGTGGTTCAACGTGCACAGGGCCCTGGCCCTGGGACTGGTGCTGGGAGGAGGCGCCATCGGTGGATTCATTTACCCGCAGCTTATAAGCGCCAGCATAATAAATTACGGCAATGACTGGCGCGTGGGCTGGTACGCCATAGCGCTGGCCTGCGTGATCGGAGCCGTCATAGCCCTCATAGCCGTGCGCAACCGTCCAGAGGACCTGGGCCAGCACCCGGACGGGTTGGACCCCGAGGCTGAGCGGGCGGCTATCGCCCATACCAAGCACAGGCTGATCAGGACATACCGCACCCCGGTTAACTGGAGTTTCAGGGACGCGGTGAAGACACGTTCCCTCTGGCTGATCGTGGCCGCGACGGCCTTTATCTTTTTCCTCTGGCAGGCAGTGCTGACGCAGACGCCTGCCCACCTGCAGGACCGCGGCTTCTCACCCGTGGACACGCAGTTGATCTTCCATCCTGCCTTTATCTACGGGCTGATCCTGGCCTGCAGCATCATCGGGCGCCTGAGCGTATCTTTCCTGGGCGAGAAGATCGAGGCGCGCTACCTCATAGCTATTGCCGGCTTCTCGCTTCTGGCGGGAGGGATCCTGTTCACCGTCGCCTCGAGGGACAACCTGTGGGCCGCGTATCTTTACCCGCTGTTGGCGGGGTTCGGCTTCGGGACCACCTACGTGGCAACGCCACTTATTGTGGGGAATTACTTCGGAGCTGCTTCGTTCCCCAGTATCAGCAGGATCACCAACCCGGTAAACTCCATTTTTCAGTTTGCAGCGCCGGCCTTCGCCGGGTTTATGTTCGATATCTACGGCAACTACGGAACAGCCATGCTCATCGCCTGCTCAGGCGCGCTGATCGGCGTGGTCCTCATACTCTTCTGCAAGCCACCCAGGCCACCTGCTACTGCCCGCTGATGAAACGCACTACTGGGTTTATATCAGTTACAAAATATTAAAGGAGACAGAAATGCAGTTTCAATCAGTATCACACGCCGAGAAAGATGGTATCCTGCACGTAAAATTAAACAGGCCGGAGAAGAGGAACGCGCTTAACTGGCAGATCATCGGGGAGATCAAGCAGTGCTTTGCCGATGTGGCAACCCAAACCGCTGTGGAGGTTGTCCTGCTATCAGGGGAGGGCAAGTGTTTCTCAGCGGGCACCGACCTCAACGCC
>JAPLHM010000061.1 GCA_026389635.1 Chloroflexota bacterium
TCTGCTCGACCTGAGCAACCCGGCCGCATATGACTGGATGAAGGGCGTCATAAAAGAGCAGGTGATCGGCGCCGGGGCAAAAGGATGGATGGCCGATTTTGCCGAGGCCCTGCCTTACGAGTCGGTGCTTTACTCAGGCGAGTCGGCCGGCTCCTATCACAACCGCTACCCCGAGGTCTGGGCTAGGCTCAACCGCGAGGCCGTCGAGGAAGCGGGACTGGGCAAGGAGGCGGTCTTCTTCACCCGCGCAGCCTACACCCGCAGTCCGGGCTACTCGACCCTCTTCTGGCTGGGTGACCAGATGGTGAGCTGGGACCGCAACGACGGCATTAAAAGCGCGGTGACCGGCCTGCTCAGTTCAGGCCTGTCGGGCTTCAGCTTCAACCATAGCGACATCGGCGGCTATACCACTATCAATAACCCCGTTATGAACTACCACCGCAGCAAAGAGTTGCTGATGCGCTGGATGGAGCTCAACGCCTTCACTTCCATTTACCGCACCCATGAGGGCAACCTGCCGGATGCCAACGTGCAGTTTTACACGGATAATGATACGCTCCAACAGTTCAGCCGCTTCGCCAAAGTCTATGCTGCCTGGGCGCCCTACCGCCGGCAGCTTGTGCAGGAAGCGGCCGCCAGCGGCCTGCCCGTGGTGCGCCACCCATTCATTCACTACCCCGCCGATCCCGAGACCTACCGCATTCAGTACCAGCAGTTCATGGTAGGGTCGGAGTTCATGGTCGCCCCCGTGCTTGATCAAGGGCAGATAAAAGTGCGAGCTTACCTGCCTGCAGGCGAATGGGTACACGTCTGGTCGGGGCAGCGCATGGGCGACATCAATAAAGGCGTGTACGTAGAGGTGGACGCTCCCCTGGGCCAGCCTGCCGTTTTCTACCGCGCCGGGTCCGCCGTTGGTGAGAAATTCGTAACTGATTTAAAGGCGGCGGGACTGCTTTAGGCGGCTTTTGGCACGATGTTTACAACCTCTTTGCAAATAGCCGCTTAATGTTTTACCATTCTAAATCAGTGCTTTCCCAGCGCCGGCAATAAATCCGCCAAAAGGAGTGCAAGATGAGCGAAACCGCTACTCCCGCTAAAACTGAACAGAAAAGGGCCATCAACCGCCTGAAGAGCATGTATCCGCTGCGCAACATGGTACAGCAGGACTATGTAACAACGCTGCAGGCCAGCAACGAGGGCAAGCCGACCGTTTGGTCCATGCTCAATTACTGGGAGGGCGACCTCCCGCTCAAGGCCATGGGGCTTAACATCGTTTACCCGGAAAACTACGCCACTCTGCTGGCGGCTACGGGCGCAGCCGAGCCGTTCTTAGATGCCTCGGACTCCGACGGCTTCCCCACCCACATGTGCGGCTACGGCAGGAGCACCATCGGCTATGCCTACCGCATGATGAAGGAAAACGGCGGCAAGATACCTCCCGATGCTCCGCTGGGCGGCATGGCCAGGCCGGCGCTGCTGCTGGGGTCCGGCATTATCTGCGACGCC
>JAPLHM010000221.1 GCA_026389635.1 Chloroflexota bacterium
TCCCTGGCTGTCCCCATGCCCCTGCGCCTGGCTAAAAATGCGTTGGCCAGGAAACCGGTCAATGTGCCGACCAGAGCGGTGCCCGCAGTCATGACTATGATCCCCACCAGCCGCCCTTCCCCCGTAACCGGAACGATGTCACCGTAACCCGTAGTGGTAATCGTCTGCCAGATGAACCACATGGCATCCTGGGCAGTCGTTATCTTGGCGTCCGCTGCCGTGCTCTCCGCCTTTATAATGGCAATCCCGCCGAATTCCAGTAGTAGCATGATCAGGAAAAGCACGATAAGGAAGGCCGTGGCAGCGCTGTTTTCCCTGATCTGCCGCCTGACGTTCTGTGCGCCCCAATCGCGCAGCATGCTCATGGTACGCATAACACGCATGATACGCAGCAGCTTGGCCCAGTTCAGAGGGGTTGCGGAGAGAAGGTCGGCCCAGCCGAACTGCCTGAAAAAATACGCCAGTTTGGATTTGGCCAGGAGAAGACGGATGATAAAGTCGGCAAAAAATATGAAGCTGTACAGCCAGTCCATGAGCGCCAGGACGCCGGCTACATCGCGGTCAGAAGTGAGGAAGAAGAAAATGATATTGAATATCGAGACGACGGAGAGGGCGGCTATGAAAATCTCATAGCTGACATTTTTCAATTCTTCAGGTTTGCGTGTCACGGTCGCCTCTTAAAACGGGCATGCCCGGAGGCGCCGCTAAGTGCCACGGCAATAATCCTTAACATCTCAAGAACCATTTTATACTATTTAAACAGCCGTTAACCAGCGCGGAGGCTGTCATTACGCGGCGAGACTGAAAATTTTCGTACCTGAGGGATGTTGACATCCCCTTCCCGTACGCATAGAATAACATCCAAACTTATTTAGGGAGGTATGGCATGGCTTTATTCGGAACAATCGAGTGGGCAACGGCATTCATGGAAGCAATCAACAGCAGCAAACCTTATGAGGACGCGGCCACAACCTGGGAAGGCGATTTTTATTTCATTATCGAGCCGGGCGGGTCGCTCAAGGAGCCCGGTTACGTGTACGTGGACCTCTGGCACGGCAAATGCCGCAAGGTGGACGTCGTCACCGAGGCAACCAAGGATAAGTACAAGCCTGAATTCGTTTTACAGGCTTCCGTTCCAACCTGGAGGAAGGTGGCCGAGAAGAAGGTGGATCCCATTCAGGCCATCGTTACACGCCAGCTTAAGCTCACCGGCAATATGGGCAAGGTCCTGCGCGCGGTCAAGGCGGCGCAGGAACTGGTCACCTGCGTCACGATGGTTAAGAACGAGTATCCCGAATAGTTTACCGCGTATTCTAAATACAAATTTTTTCAGTATTCATACTGAGTAGGAGTTGTTATGCAGTTTTTTGGCGTTCCCTTTACCGTTTTTGGAGATGATTCACTGCAATACCTGAATACCATCCTGGGCAAACGCGCATTCATTGTCACTGATAATAATATCATCAAACTCGGCCTGGCCGACCTGGTTACTACCGAACTCAAAAAGGCCAATATCGAATGCAAGATATTCGACGGGGTTGAACCTGACCCCTCCATCGAGACCGTGGTCAAGGCCGCCGGAATAGCCAAAGATTTCAAGCCGGACTGGGTCATCGGGCTGGGCGGCGGTTCCAGCATGGACGCTGCCAAGTCCGCGCTGGTCGGCTACGCCGCCGGCATTGGTCCCCTGGATTTGGCACCCTCCACTTTCTACGACCTCAGGGCAACAGCGAAACTGATGTGTATACCCACTACCAGCGGCACCGGCTCCGAGGCCACCTGGGCAATTGTTCTGACTGACGTGGCGGGACAGCGCAAGATGGGGTTGGGCTCATACGAGACCATGCCCGATATCGCCATCCTCGACCCCCGCATGGTCATGAGCATGCCGCCGCAGATAACCGGCGATACCGGCATGGATGCCCTCTGCCACGCCATCGAGGGATATGTTTCCACCTGGCGCACCCAATTCACGGACGGCCCCGGCCTGGTGGCCATCAAGCTTACCTTCGAAAACCTCAAGAAAGCCTATGACAACGGCAAGGATGAGGACGCCCGCAAGGCGATGATGTATGCCGCCTCTATGGCCGGCACCTGCTGCACCAACGGCATGTTCGGCCTGGGCCACAGCACAGGCCACGCCGTCGGCGGGCTCTTCCATACGCCCCATGGGAGGGCTGTAGGCCTCTACCTGACCTATACCATGGAATACCTCATCAATGGCTCCGGGGAGACCACCTCGCGCTACGCCGAGATAGCACGCTTCTGCAACATCTCGCGGGATAACGACGACAAGAAGTGCGCTAAAGCGCTGGTGGAAGCCGTTCGCAAGCTGGCCAAGAGCGTAGGCCAGCCATTGTCCGTCAAGGACTGCAATATTAAGCGCGAGGATTACATCAAGCAAATGGAGGGCCTGGTAGACCGCTCGATCAACGAGCTCATGACCAGCGCAGTCACCCGCGTACCCGAGAGCGAGGACCTGGTGAAGCTGTTCACCTATGCCTACGATGGCAAATCAGTTGATTTCTAATGAAACTGTAGGGGC
>JAPLHM010000237.1 GCA_026389635.1 Chloroflexota bacterium
CCATTTTTGTTCATGGAGGAGATCGAAGACCGCATGGGCTCTTTCAAGTAAAGCTGACCTGTTTGCCAAATTCAGTTATAATATGTCAAATATGGTGATATCACATGCAGGAAAGTGACAGTGCGTTCAGGAAACTTGAGCTGGAGAAATGCCGCGAGGAGCTGGCGTTGCTGCAAACCCGCTTCAACGTCGGTGAGGTCGGCAGCGATGTATTTAACTCTAAAAGCGGCATCCTGCTCGACAAGATCAACCTGCTTGAAAAGGAAGTAAACAGCATACCCTTGTCTATTCGCGATAAATTAAAAAAACACAGGGCACTCTTAGTAGTCATAGCTGCTGTTGTCCTTGGCCTGCTGCTCTGCGCAGCGGTAGTGTTGTTTGTGCCGAGGGCAGGGACGGGCGTGGGCAACATAGCCCCTGATTTCGTCATGCAGCTCAACGACGACAGCACCACGGCCCTCAGTTCCTTCCGCGGTAAAAATGTCGTCCTGGTCTTCTGGGACAGGGATTTCTGGGACGAACGTTTCTTCGACATCAACGGCGTGGCGCGCAAGCTTTATACACCGGATAAACTGATCGAGCTTTATGGCAAATATCCGCCCGGCGATCTGGCCATCATAGCCATTGCCTCCGGGGCCGGCAGCAACGAGATAGATGACCTCGTAAAAGAATACGGCATCGGTTTCCCCGTTATCACTGACACCTCGGGCAAGCTTCGCTCAAGCTATAATATCTCGTATGAGCCCACCAGCGTTTTCCTGGACAAGAACGGTATAATCAGGGCCAGGGTTGAAGGCCCCATCATGTCCCTGTCCGATTATGAGCAGATCATCCACGCGGTTGGCAGCGGCGCATCCGTAAATGCGCCAAAACCGCCCATCACGGATGTACTCGTCCAAGCGAATAACGAGAAAAGCGCCATGGTGAACTGGAGCACGGCCCTGCCGACCACTACCCAGGTCGACATAGATGGTAAGAATATTCAAACTGTGATAACGCAGGATCCGGTCACCCTGCACTCGCTAAATATCAAGGACCTGTCTCCAAATACCCCTTACCACATCAGGATCCTGTACAACGTGAATAATATCAACGTTTCAGAGCATTCTTTCAGCGCCCTGGCCGACACTGTGGTTTCCAAACGCTTCCTGGCCACGACGTCAGGCACAGATGGGAGCTACCCGGAGATATCCGGAGCCGGTACCAGTTCGGTTACCGATTCCTCCATACTTGTAACATGGAAGACCGACGAGCCAGCCAGCGGCGAAGTCGATTTCAGCGTCAGCCAGGATATCAATGGCACAGTGTCCCAGGGAACCAGCCTGAACATCTGGCACACGGTCAAGCTGGACGGTCTGATGCCGGATACCCAGTATTCCCTCAAGCTGAGATCGAAGGACGCCAGCGGTAAGGAGGCTTCGCAGGACCTGCCTTCAGTCAGAACGCTGAGCACGGTGGAGACAGCGCCACAGGTGGGCAAGCGGGCGCCCGATTTTACCCTTGTATCAACGGATGGTACACAATATAAATTGAGCCAGTTCCTGGGCCGCAAGGTCCTGCTCAATTTCTGGCTGGAAGGTTGCCCCGCCTGCGAACTGGAGATGCCGCTGCTGCAGGCAGCTTACGACAAATACGGGCGCGACCAGTTAGCCATACTGGCAGTTAACGTGCGCGGAGACACCGACAAGGTCAAGTACTACGCGGCCAATGAAAAACTCACGTTCCCTGTGCTGCTGGACAGCGAAGGCGTGGCGGACGGCGTTTACAAGGGGCCGGCATTCCCCACAACCTTTTTCATAGATTCCACCGGCATCATCCGTGAGATCAAGTCCGAACGTTTCCAGACACTCAGCGAGATAGATGACGCCCTGGCTAAATTAGACTGCTGCAAGTAGCGCTACTTCTCCGGTTGCGGGGTCACGATATGGGTAACAGAAACCGTTATATCAAATGGTCCATAGCCCTGGTATTTCTCCTTGCTCTCGGCACGGCCGGCTATATGACCATAGAACACTGGGGTTTCTCTGATTCCCTTTACATGACGGTCATCACAATTGCCACGGTCGGTTTCGGCGAGGTGCACCCGCTCTCCAGTGCCGGCCGCATCTTTACCATTATTCTCATACTGTTTGGGGTTGGAACCGCCTTTTATATTCTCACCAGCATCGTGCAGGCAACACTGGAAGCTGAGTTCGGATCGTTCAGGAGGTCCCGTATGGAAGCCAGGATCAAGAAACTGGAAAATCACTTCATTCTTTGCGGCTACGGCCGCGTGGGTGAGGCTATCGCAGCCACCCTCAAACAGCAAAAATCTGACTTTGTGGTCATCGACCATAGCTTGAACAGCCATAACCGCGCCATCCAGGACGGCTGCCTGAGCATAATGGACGATGCAACAAACCACGATGTGCTCAAGCGCGCCGGTGTAGAGAAGGCCAATGGACTGATCACCGCGTTCGGAGACGACGCTTACAATACCTATGCGGTGCTGACGGCACGCGAGATCAACCCCAGGCTCACCATCATCGGCCGCGCCAACAACAATGATGCCGTGCGCAGGCTCAAACAGGCCGGCGCTACCCATATAATCCTGCCCGAGGTGATCGGAGGCCAGCAGATGGCACGCCTGGCGCTGAGGCCGGCCACGGTCCAGTTCATCGAGACGATCCTGTCCAGCAAGCAGGGGGAGTACCTTGTCGAGGAAGTTTATATCAACGAGAGTTCCACCCTCATCGGCAAAAGCATAAAGGACATCGAGGAAAAATTCTCCGGTGTGCGCTTCCTGGCCATCAGGAAGAAGGACGGCGACATCATCATCAATCCCGGCCTGGGTACGGCTGTCGAAGCCGGTGGCAGCCTGACAGCTTTCGGCGACATGGAACAACTGCAGGCAGTCGAAGGCTGCTGTTCATTTAGCCGTGACAGCAGGGGACCTATAGTCCCCGACCTGTAAAACGTATTAAGGAAAAATTCAATGGCTTTACGAACAAAAAAAATACTGCTCTTTATACTGCTGACTTTCTTCATCGACTGGTCGATGGTGTACCTCTATATCACGGCGGGAGGCAAGGTCGACAGCGTCGGTATCATGCTGCTGGGCGCGGCCTATATGTTCGTGCCCATGATCGTGACCATCGTGTTACAGAAGGCAGTGTTCAGGCAGCCATTGGCCGGTCCTATGGGCATCTCATTCAAGGTCAACCGGTGGTTCTTCGTGGCATGGTTCCTGCCTCCCATAATCGCCTTTGCCGTGATGGGGGTCAGCCTGCTTATGCCGGGGGTAACATTTACCCCTGACATGTCGGGCTTTATAGACTCGCTGGCATCGGCCCTCAATCCACAGCAAATGGATCAGGCCAGGGAGCAGTTAGCCGCCATGCCGGTGCACCCGGTATGGCTGATAGTGGTGTTGGCTCTCATCTCCGGTACCACCACCAACGCCATACTGGGATTCGGCGAGGAGTTGGGCTGGCGCGGCTTCTTAGTAAAAGAGCTGTCCTTCATGGGCTTCTGGAAATCCTCCGCGCTGATCGGCTTCATCTGGGGGATCTGGCACGCACCGCTCATCCTGCTGGGACTCAATTACCCGCAGAATCCCCAATTGGGCGTGCTGCTGATGACGGGTTGGACGATACTCCTCGCGCCCCTATTCAGCTACATCCGCATCAAGTCGCGCTCCGTTATAGCCGCCTCCATCTTCCACGGCACTATCAACGCAGTCCCCGGCCTGGCTATTATTCTCATCTCCGGCGGAAATGACCTGACAGTCGGGCTGACCGGCCTGGCAGGGTTCTTCGTCTTTGCACTGGCGGACATATTGCTCTTTATCTGCGACCGCTTTATCACCAGGGAAAAAGTAAACGTCATACTGAAACAGATGTCCGGGGAGCCTTAAATGCAGGCCGACGGACTGATTGAGCGCCTGCCCCCACCACTCCTCAAGCTGATTGTAACTGCCGGCAGGCTTGCAGATAAATCGGGTATAAAAGTCTACCTGGTAGGGGGTATCGTGCGTGATCTCATGCTCGGCCGCCCACCGGTTGACATCGATATTATGGCCGAGGGTGACGCCGTGCGGCTGGCACGACAGATGGCGCAAGAACCGGGCGCGCGGCTGACTGTCCATAGTGCCTTCGGCACGGCATCAATCAAAATCGACGGATTCGGCATAGACCTGGCCACCTGCCGCAGCGAAGACTATATGTATCCCGGTGCGCTTCCCCGTGTGAGGGCGGGCGGCATACGGGACGACCTGCAGCGCAGGGATTTCACGATCAATGCCATGGCTGTATGCATCAACACGTCAAACCGTGGTGAACTGACCGACCTCTTCGGCGGACGGCAGGACCTGGCCGAGGGGCTGGTGCGCGTCCTGCACAATAAAAGCTTCCAGGACGATGCCACCCGCATGATGCGGGCGGTTCGCTACGAGCAAAGATTGGGTTTCAAACTTGAGAACAGTACATCAAAGCTCTTAAAACGCAGCCTGGATATGCTGGATACGATCAGCGGCGACCGTTTGAAAAACGAGTTCGTTCTCTGGCTAAACGAGAGTCGGCCTGAAAAAATCCTGCGCCGGGCCGGCCGGCTCGGTGTCCTGGGCAAACTTCACCCCGCCCTCAAATGGGACCTCCCCATGAGCACGGCCTTCAGGCGGGCTGCTTCCGGGGGTGGCACGACAATGTCACGGCTGTATTTCTGCCTGCTCGTTTACAACCTGGACGAGGAGGAGCTGTATGAACTGCTGGGACGGCTCAACCTGACCGGCAGCCGGCTGGACCTGCTGAGCCACCAGTCCCTTGAACTCAAGGGTAAATGCGGGGAACTGGACAGGTTAGTTATAAAAAGATCGGCTTTATATTTTACGCTGAGGGAATACGACACCACGGCCATAGAGGCCAACCGTTATTACGCTAAGGCTCCGAACCTGCGCCGCAACCTCGGACTGTACTTGGACAGGCTACGCCATATAAAAACCTCCCTGGGCGGCAACGAACTGCTGAAACTGGGTGTGAAGGAGGGGCCAAAGCTGGGGACAATCCTGAAAAAACTCCTGGGTGCCAGGCTGGACGGGGCAGCCCAGTCTAAATGTGACGAGGTGCGCCTGGCACGCCGGTTGGCCGGTATCTAAAAATGCCAGCCCTGTAATAACAGGGGCAACCGGTGCGCAATGTTGCACAAAACAATGGCCCGCGGTACCTTGCCGCACCAGGCAGCCAGCAGGAATTTCCACCATCTTATCTTGAGCGCCCCGGCGGCCAGTCCCACCAGGTCGAAGAGCACGACAGGCACGAGGGCCACGCCGAAAATGGCCCATGCGCCGTAGCGGTCCATCCAGCGTACTGCCTTCTGATAGGCCGGCATGCGTTCATCGGCTATTATCTTTTCTCCAATATACCCAACCCAGTAAGCTGTCAGTTCTCCTATGGCGTCGCCTGTGCCGGCGGCAATTCCCACCAGGACAGGGTCCCACACAATTGCAGCAGCGAGCACAATAGCTGTGCCGGGTGTGGGAACAAAGATGGTGGAACTGCTGAGCAGGCTGACAGCAAAAACCACCAGGTAGGCCAGCCAGCCGTAATTTTGCAGGGAAAGGGTGAGGGTGTCACGGAAACGGAAGAGCAGGAAGGCGATGGCAGCCGAAAGGGCCAGCATACCCAGCAGGAGCAGTCCCTCCTTGAGCCACTTGATCCTTGTACCTGTGGGCCTGCTACCCTCAGCAGTCAATCTCCTCCCTTCCCACGGACGTAACAAGATAGGAATCTAATCCACCGGCCATCAGCCTGGCATGGATACCGGATGCCTGCCTCTCGTCATGCAGCATGGTGAAAAGCACCGGTCCGGACCCCGCCAGGTGGACTTCCGGCGCCCCCGCCTTGAGAAACTCCTCCATATATTTATCCAAACCCGGGAAAGCAGCGGGGGTCACTTTTTCAAAAACGTTGTAAAGCGGCGCCGGCTTTCTCTCACCCCTATTCTCAAATAGTTCTCTCATGCCGGATGAAAGGTCGCCGGAAGTATAATGGCCGGGTTTTACCAGCCGGTAAAGCGCAGCGGTCTTGTCGGGTGAAACAGCCATATCAGGCCTTAGCAGGACGAACCACGCTTGATCGAGGTCTGCCAGGGGCGTGACCCATTCTCCCCTGCCCCCGATCAGGCAGGCGCCTCCGTAAATAAAAAAAGGCACATCGGAGCCAAGGCCGGCCCCGATAGCCGCCAGTTGCTCCCTGGTCAGTTCGAGTCGCCACAGCCTGTTTAGGCCACGCAGCACGGCTGCGGCGTCGCTGCTTCCACCCCCCAGCCCGGCTCCCACGGGTATGTTCTTCTCCAGCCCTATAACCGCTCCCATCGAGCATCCCGCAAATTTTGCCAGGGCCTCGGCAGCCTTTAAAACTATGTTGGCGCGGTCCGGAAGCCCGGGCAGGCTGAAATCCAGCTTTATGTGGCTGGCAGGTTCCAGCGTTAACACGTCGTAGAGGCTCACGGTCTGCATGATGCTGGCGATCTCGTGATAGCCGTCGTCACGCTTGCCCAGTACCTCAAGCACCAGGTTAACCTTGGCAAAAGCCTTGAGCGTCAGCACCGTTTGGCCCCTGAGGCATGATATAAGCCTGACCATTCCTCCAGCGTCAGTGTCCCCGGCCGCCTGCCGGGGTCTATGCCGGCCCGGCGCAGGATATTGTCTGCTCCCGCTGCTTCAATCTTCAGGCCGATGGCCAGCGAATTGCGGAGCTGTTTGCGCGGCGATGCGAAACCGCAGTGCAGGAACTCCAGGAAATCGTCAACATCACCCATACCCGGGGCCGGCCCTGGCAGCATGTTGAATCTGACGACGGCTGAATCCACCCTGGGCACGGGGTAAAAAGAGGCCGCCGGCACGGTGAAAATGATCTCCGGGTTACTGAAAAGCCGCATGCTGACGGCCAGGAAGCCCATCCTGCCCTCGGGGGCTGTGACCTCCCGGGCCACTTCCTCCTGCATCATGATAACCATCAGCGCCGGCCTGTCAGCCGCGCGTGTAAAGTAGCGCAGGATGGGGGAGGTGATGTAATAGGGGATATTGGCCACGACCTTGTAGGAGGACCCTCCAACGAGGGCATTCAAATCCTGTTTCAGGATGTCTGCCTGGACGATCTTGACGTTACGGTAACCGCCCAGCTTTTTCCCGAGCTTTAGCGCCAGGCTGGGGTCGATCTCGACCGCGATGACGCGGCCGGCGCTGGCAGCAAGCTTCTCCGTGAGTGCCCCCAGGCCGGGGCCCACCTCCAGCACCGTATCCTCCGCAGTCAGGCATGCAGCTTCGATAATGGCATCCCTGACGGAATCAACCACGAGGAAGTTCTGCCCCAGGCTCTTGCGGGCCTTAAGCCCGTGGCTTCTGAGCCTTCTCTGGACTGCGTGTTTGGGCTCTCTGTTCATGTGTGGCAACAGACCGCTGCCTGTTTAAATAATAAAGGGCCGTGCACCGGCTGTCGACAGTGTCCTTCAGCTTACGCCCGCCAGCCAGCTCCGGCCAGGTGACCCTGCGTCACCCGGAGCTCACTATTTACCGCTGCTTCCTTCCGGACCTGACGGGGTTCATAGCCCTCCGCCGCGCAAGACCCAACCTTCAACACCGCTTAACCGTTGCAGTTCTGAAAAACAAAACCTCGAGCCGGGATTCAGCCCCGCTATAGCGGATCTCGGGTACAGGGCACCGCTGGTTCCCCGCCTAGCACGGCCCAACTCAAATACTACAGTTTAACCGCTTTCTTTTCAAGGTTAAACGCCCCAGCCCAACCTGCTCACCAGGAATCCGGGCAGGCACTCTTTTTCCATCTTGGCCTGCGTGGACTCGATATCGTAAGATACCCTGTAATTGTATAGGGCATGCTCCTCAGAATCGTATATGGCGTAGCTGGCGCGCGGGTCCCGGTCCCGCGGCTGCCCCAGCCCCCCGGGGTTAATGATCAGGCGCCTGTCCCCCAGCTTCAGTGTATCGCCGCTGCCCATGTACCCCTCGTTGACCAGTATCTCGTCCTGTTCGAAGACAAAGGGAACGTGAGTATGTCCCACCAGGCAATATTTGGTGTCGAAGCACCTGAAATTATCGGATGCCGTAAAAGCGTGAGCGATATATTCCCAGAGCGGTAACCTGGGGCTGCCGTGGACCAGCGTAAAATCGTCCCGCACCAGCACCTCCGGCATCCCCAGTAAGAAATCCCGGTCATCACCGCTCAACTGGCCGGAGGTCCAGCGGTTGGTGCGGGCAGCATCCGAGTTGAAATCACCGATATCTATTTTCCCAACCGCCGCCAGGTCGTGGTTGCCGCACACGCAGACCGGGTCAAGCGTCTTCAGCAGGCTGATGCAGGCCGAGGGGTCAGGGCCATAGCCCACCACATCGCCCAGACACCAGGCGTGGCCGAAACCCCCGTGGTTGTGCGCATCCTCTAAAACCGCCTCGAAAGCCTCGAGGTTGCTGTGGATATCAGCGATGACGAGGTATTTCATGGAAGCTAAATTATAGCATACACATCGTGGCCGGCCATTTGTTTTAAACGTTTTAAGCAGTGTATAGTAAAAACATGACGATGTATTATTTCGCTTATGCTTCTAATATGAGCCGCAAACAGATGGCCGAGCGCTGCCCCGAGGCCAAGGCCACAGCAGTGGCTACTCTGCCCAATTTCAAGCTGATCTTCACCGGCTACTCGCGGCTGCGCAAAGGCGCGGTGGCCAGTATCAGGGGCTCGAAAGGCGACAAGGTCATAGGCGCAGTTTACGAGATAAACGAGGCCGGACTGCGCAAGCTGGATAAATGCGAAAATTACCCTGTCGACTATAAGCACCTCGACGTGCGCGTTTTCACCGACAGCGGCGAAACTTACGATGCAGTGACCTTCATCAAGGCCGGGCAGGAGGAGGAGGGTCAACCCTCCGCTGAATACCGCGACATCATACAGCAGGGTTACCGGGACTGGGGCATTATCTGAAGCGGCAGGCTAATTGCCCTCGGTGATAACCACCTCG
>JAPLHM010000139.1 GCA_026389635.1 Chloroflexota bacterium
GAGTGGTCCACCAATGAAAAGGTCGCTATGGAGGTGGGCCTCGGCGCATCCTACGCAGGGGTAAGGACCATGGTCTCCATGAAACACGTGGGCCTTAACGTGGCGGCGGACCCCTTCATGGCGTCGGCGACCACGGGCGTACACGGTGGCCTGGTGGTGGTCTCCGCCGATGACCCGGGCATACACAGCTCCCAGGGCGAACAGGATAACCGGCACTTCGCCAGGCTGGGACGGGTGCCTATGATCGAACCTGCCGACAGCCAGGAAGCTTACGATTTTATTGCCACAGCCTATGAAATAAGTGAGAAATTCGATACACCCGTACTTTTCAGGATAACCACCAGGGTGGCGCATTCTAAATCTGTTGTCGAGATAGATATGGGCGCGGACAGGGCTGAGAGGAACAAGTATTTTCATCACCATGTAGAGAAATATGTCATGCTGCCGGGACATGCCCGGCTGAGGGTGCCCCACATGCACAGGCGCATGGCCGAGCTCACCGCACTGGCCGAAGTGACCCCCCTCAACCAGGTAATAGAAGGGGACGGTCAAACCGGTATCATAACGAGCGGCGTCAGTTATGAATATGCGAGGGAGGTGTTCCCCACATCATCGTTCCTCAAACTCGGCCTGATTTACCCGCTGCCCCCGCGGCTGATTGAGCGCTTCGCCGGGCGGGTGAAGAAGCTGCTCGTCATCGAGGAGCTGGACCCCTTTCTGGAGGAGACCATTAGTGCCATGGGCATCAGGGTCGAGGGCAAGAAGCATGTTCCCCACTTCGGCGAACTGAATACCGGCGCCGTGCGCCATGCCGCGGTCAAGGCAGAACTCATGACCCCGGCCTCTCCGGCAGCCACCACGGTTACCGCCGGCAACCTGCCGGGACGCCCTCCCCTGCTATGCGCGGGCTGCCCGCATGCAGGCGCATTTTTCGTGCTCAGCACCATCGGCAAAAGATCAAAGGTGCTCGACGCCGAAGGCAGATCTGAGAAGGAATCCGGCCTTATCATCACCGGCGATATCGGCTGTTACACCCTTGCCACCTACCCCCCGCTGCGCGCTATGGACACCACGGCCTGCATGGGGGCCAGCATCGGCCAGGCCATCGGTCTGGTCAAGGCCGGCGTCACCAGCAAGGTGGTAGCCGTTATCGGCGACTCCACCTTCATGCACTCGGGCATCACCGGCCTCATCGACGCCGTCTATAACGACGCAAAGATCACCGTAGTCATCCTCGACAACGGCACCACCGCTATGACCGGCCACCAGGACCATCCCGGCTCAGGTAAATCCGCGCAGGGCTCAGCAACCCAGAAGGTCGACATCGCAAAAGTTGTGGAGGGCACGGGTGTAAAGAATCTGCAGGTGGTGGATGCCTTCGATATTAAATCCGTCAGGTCCGCCATAACGTCGGCCTTGGGCAGCGGTCAGCTCTCCGTGGTCATCGTCAGGGGAAAGTGCGCGGTCACCAACAGGGTGCGCAAGAACAAGCGCTGGGTTGACCAGGATGCCTGCAATGACTGCGGGGTATGCCTGATGATCGGCTGCCCGGCCATCCAGAAAAAGGATGGTAAGGTAGATATTGAGGCCGGCGCCTGCATGGGGGATGAATGCGGCATCTGCCAGCAGCTTTGCCCCAGGAAGGCCATTGGCACGGAGGGGAAGGCGGGATAATGAGCCGGCACCACGACAAACAGGACATCCTGATGGTGGGGGTAGGCGGCCAGGGCATTGTCCTGGCCAGCGATATACTGGGCGACGCCGCGCTGGACATGGGCCTGGACGTCAAGAAGACGGACACGCTGGGCATGGCGCAGCGGGGCGGCAGCGTGACCAGCCACCTGCGCATCGGTCAAAAGGTGTGGTCACCCCTGATCAATGCCCCCGAAGCTGACATTCTGCTGGCCTTCGAAAAGCTGGAGGCCGCCAGATGGGTTGGCTACTTGAAACCGGGCGGTACCGTGATCATCAACAATTTAGCCATTCCCCCGCTCTCGATTTCGCTGGGCACACAGGTATATCCGGCGGACGAGGCCATACTCGATTCTTTCCGCGCCGTGACGGATTCGGTGCACTTAGTCGATGGCACAGACCGGGTGGCGGGTCTGGGAGATATCCGCACGCTGAATATCTTCATGCTGGGATATTTATTGCGCTTCCTGCCCCTGGAGATATCTGATGAGCAGTGGCAAAAGAGCATGGCCCGGCATTTGCCGGCCAAAATACTGGATTTGAATAAACGCGCTTTTGAAGCGGGAAGGGAGGCAGCAGCCGGTGTCAATATCTGATAACGTACGCACGCGCATGGCGGCAGGATCATGGGTGCGGCGCATGTTCGAGGAAGCCGCCATCCTCAAGAAGAAGCACGGCGAGCACAATGTATTCGACCTTTCGCTGGGCAACCCCATCATCGAGCCCCCCAC
>JAPLHM010000260.1 GCA_026389635.1 Chloroflexota bacterium
AAGACTTTGCCATCATAGGCGGTGGGGCGCTCGATAGCGGCCTTGTGCAGGCTATAGAGGAAAAACTGGCCGTAAAAGCCCTGGTGCCTGAAAACCCCCGCCTCATGGCCGCGCTGGGCGCGGCTGCCGTTGCCCGCGGGCACCATGCAAAATAACTGCCATTGTCACATAATCAGTTTCTCTCTTTGCGAAAACCTATTTGACGCTTTGGTGGTTCTGCAGGCGCCATTAGCTGGCGAATTGCGTCGAAGACTACGCTGAATTGATCGTCGTATTTTCTTTCTAATTCCCCGATTTTACGTTCAAGCTCTACGTTAGAAGACAGTATCCGGCGCAGGCGGACGAATGCCCGCATTATCTCTATATTTACCCTGATTGCACGCCGGCTTCGCAAAACACTGGAAAGCATGGAAACCCCTTGTTCGGTAAACGCGTATGGCGGATAGCGACGTCCACCCCATTGACTTGAGATCACAAATTGTGACCTCAAGATTTTGAACTGTTCTCTGGTAAGCTGAAACATGAAATCTTCAGGAAACCTCTCAATATTACGTTTAACAGCCTGTACAAGTACCCTGGTCTCAACCTCGTAAAGCTCCGCCAAATCGGCGTCCAGCATTGCCTTTTTACCATCTATTTGAAGGATCGCTCTTTCAATTTTTTCTAACGGAACAATAGGACGTTTATCTGCCATATCAAGGCTCCTGCAAATTGCGTTTTAAAAGTTATAGCTCGAGACTTCGAATAAACCGGGCCGGGGTCAATATTATTATGCCCTTTATTTAAAGGCGGCTACAAATTCCACGGGGGTCATGATTTTGAGGTTCAATTTGTGTGATTTTAACCCGGTAGAGTGAAAGTGCCTGTCACCACTTATAAAGCAGTCCACCCTTGCGCTGATGGCTGCAGCCAGGATTATTGCGTCTTCATATGAAAGGTACTTCGCCCATGGCAGGATTTCGTTTTTACCGGGATCAAAAGTTACGAGGGGTGGCGCATTTGAGAGAAGGGCGTAAAGAGCCGGTATGTCTTTGCTTTTTCCCCCCTTGATATTCCTGATCACTTCCTCAATCACAAACTTGCAGACGACTATTTGGATCCTGCCGTCCATGTGCATGTCAAGAATTTTGCCCGGTGGTCCCGCCTTTGAATAAATGCCCGAAATAATAACGTTGCTGTCAAGGAATATGCGCACATCACAACCTGTTGCCGTAGTATTCTTTAACCAGTTCTTTGCGGATACGGCGGCCGTTTTCCAACAGTTCCTTTAACGATACGCCTGAATCTTTAAATGACTTGCGCAACTCCCTCAGGGCTTCCAGCGCAATAGCCTTATTCGGCTTCGCTACCAGCACCCCGTCTTCCACATATACCGTTAGCTGATCCCCCGGCCCAATGCCGAGCTGCTCACATATATCACGGGGCAGCGTGAGCTGCCTCTTATCGCGAAGTACAATTTTTTTATCCACATTTTTACTCATGGCAAATCTCCTGTGTCGGAAATCAGAAATCCGACGTCCGACGTCCGACATTATGCTGAATCCATCGGGTAAAGTCAAACCCGCCTTGTGGCGTTCTCATATCCCTGGTGTATAATTTCCTATTATGATCCCATGGTTTGCCGGAACCGTGGTCCGTTACGAGGGCAAGAAGTTCCTCAGGTTCACGGGTGACATTGATCTCTCGCGCATAGCCACCGAGGGGAGCACTCGCGGCGACCGGGTCTCGCTCTATATCCATATCCCCTTCTGCCGAACGCTCTGTCCCTTTTGCTGTTTCAACCGTTACCTGTTCAATGAGGAACAGGCCCGCAGCTATTTCGCGGACCTGCGCAAAGAGGTCGACCTGTACGCCGGGCTGGGATTTAAATTCAACGACTTCTATTTCGGGGGCGGCACACCCACAGTTCTCATGGATGAGCTGTCCGGCTTTATCGGTTACCTGAAGTCGAAATTCGAGGTGAAACGCGTATCGCTCGAGACCACGCCACGCGAACTGACGGCTGAAACCATTGCTCAACTTCAGCAACTCGGCATCAACCGTCTCTCGGTGGGTGTGCAGAGCTTCGACAACACCTTGCTCAAGGCCATGGGCAGAACGCTTTTCAAGGGAGAGGACTCCATAGAGAAGCTTAAATTGGCGCAGGGTAAATTCGACACGGTCAACGTGGACCTCATGTTCAACTTCCCCACGCAGACACTGCAGCAGTTCCGCTCAGACCTCAGGATTTTCAAGGAGCTCGGCGCCGACCAGGCCACATTTTACCCGCTCATGCCCTCGCCTCATAAACTGGACGCCCTGACCAAAAAGTTCCGAAGGGTTGATACCTCGCATGAAAAGCAGTTCTACGACATCATCCTGCGTGAATTGCTCGATACCGGCTACAGGGCTTCCACCGCCTGGTGCTTCTCGCGCGGTGACCTTATGATCGATGAATATATCATCGATTACGATGACTATATCGGCATCGGTGCAGGGTCGGTCAGCTTTTTGGCAGGGGATTTCCTGGTGAACTCCTTTTCGCTGGACGGATATCACGAACTGGTCTCAGGGAATCGTCTGCCCATCGTGCGCATGCGCCGTCTCTCGGCCACCGAGCACTACCGCTATTACATGCTGACCAGGTTTTTCGGCATGCGCCTGGAGGCGCAGCGCTTCAGGGAGCGCTTCGGCTCCGACATCCACTCTATGCTGTGGGCGGAGCTGCTCTTTTTCAAAGCCTCCGGCGTCATCGAGGAGAAAAACGGCGTTATCACCGTCAGCGGGTCCGGCATGTTCCCCGTAGGCGCCATGATGAAGGAGTTCTTCGCCGCGCTCAATACGCTGCGGGAATACTGCATCGAG
>JAPLHM010000124.1 GCA_026389635.1 Chloroflexota bacterium
TACGCGCAGGTAATGCGGCGCGTCGGTCGGTTTGAAAAATATGCGGTCCTTCAGTTCAAGCTGACGGTCATATATCCAGTTCAGGGCGTCCTCGTATTGCCCGGCGCTGAGCTCAACGTCTCCCAGCCCCTTTCCCCTGCCAGTGGGCACCAGGAAAAAGGGGTGGAAGGCCACGGCCCCTTCATTTAGCGCCAGGGCCAGCAGGTCATCTAAGTAAGTGATATTCAGCCGGGTGAGCGTGCAATTGACCTGCAGCTCGATGTCGGCCGCGCGGATATTGCGGATGCCGGCTATGGCTGCTGCAAAGGCGCCCTGCTGCCCGCGAAACTCGTCCTGGAGGTCAGGCGTGGGGAAATCCAGGCTGACCGAGACGCGCGAGAGTCCCGCGGCTTTCAGCCGGGCTGCAATTTGCGGGGTAATCAGCGTCCCGTTGCTGCCCATCACCACGCGCAGTCCTTTGGACCGTGCATACCCGGCTATGGAGTACACGTCGCTGCGGGCCAGCGGCTCCCCGCCGGTGAGTATGATGATGGGGTTGCCCGCTTCCCTGATCTGGTCGATCAGGACGAAAGATTCCTGGGTAGAAAGCTCGCCGGCATAGTTAACCCCGGTGGCCGATGCGCGGCAGTGGGCGCAGTGCAAATTACATGAGCGCGTTATCTCCCATGCCACGAGTTGCAGCCGGGGTTGGATTAAACCAGGGGCTGGCAGATCGGGAATCATTTTATTAAACCTATCTCCCTGTCGCTGAGGTAACAGGCGGGGTCCTCCGCCCATATATCTCCGTATACTGCCTCGGCGCGCGCGCGCAGGTTGCCGTTACACAGATCGATATGCCTGCAGCGGGCGCAGCGCCCCTTGAGCAGGGATTTGCGGTTCTTCAATCCCTTCATGACCGGCTGGGACATGTCCGTCCAGATATCGCCGAACTTACGCTTCAAAACATTGCCCGCTGAATAGCTCCGCCAGAACTGGTCCGGGTGCACGTCACCTTTATCATCGACAGCCCCTATCCTCATGCCCGAACTGTTGCCCCCGTTCATCTTGAGCAGTTCCAGTATATGTCCGGCGTCCTCCCGCCTGTCCTCCTGCGCTTTCAGGTACAGGTATACCCCGTCCGCGTGGTTGCCCACCGTGAGCACCTCTTTACGCAGTCCACGCCTGTGCATATCAAGTGTACGTTCACAAATTATGTCCATAACCCTGCGCTTTTGAGAGTGTGGAAGGTCCTGTTCCTTCAGGTTGCTGCCCCGCCCTGAATATGCCAGGTGGTAGAAACAGACACGGTTGATGTTCTCCTCTTCCACCAGTGAGAAGATGTCACGTATTTCGGTGTGGTTATACCTGGTGATGGTCAGCCGGAGGGATACCCTGACATCTCTTGCCACGCAGGCGCGGATGCCTGCCAGCGCCTGGTGGTAGGCGCCATCCCTGCCGCGGAAGCGGTCGTTGGTTGAGCGGGTGCCGTCTATGCTGACGCCGACCTCGGCGAAACCGGTCTCTTTGATTTTATCCGCGGTTTGCGCATCGATAAGCGTGCCGTTGGTGGAGAGGGCCACGCGCAGGCCGCGGCCCGTGGCGTGCCCGGCCAGCTCGAAGAGGTCATCCCTCAGCAGGGGTTCGCCGCCCGAAAAAAGGATGACGGGCACATCGAATTCAGCCAGGTCATCGATGAATTGCATACCCTGTTTTGTGTTCAAGAGGGGCATATCTGACCGGCTGCCGGCGCCGGCATAGCAATGTATGCAGCGGAGGTTGCATTGCCCGGTGCAATTCCAGACCACTACCGGACCCGGCTCTGCCTGGCCCTTCTTTCCCTGGAGCTGCCCGCTTTCCCGGTAGCGCAGGCTGTCACCCGGGCTTACAGTGCCGCAGAGCAGGCGCGATACGGATATCATGCCGGGCGCGCTCCGCTGCCCGTATACTTTTGGTGTGCGTCTATCATGGCGACAAGTGTTTCATCCATCAGGCGGTTGGCCAGCGGTATGGCCTCGGCGATGCGTCCACCCAGCGACTCGCGCTTGCCTATGAGATTGACTGCTGCCTGCA
>JAPLHM010000203.1 GCA_026389635.1 Chloroflexota bacterium
AGACAGGAACCGGGTGGTGGCTTCGCCAAGAGTGGTTCCCGTGTCGACCGGCTGGGGCTTTTGTTTCGAGGGCATTTTCGCTAAACCGGTAGATATTAGTACAAAATCGATTGAATTGTCAATTTCACCGAGGGCTGCCGGCAAACATCCCTGAATTTACCGGGCTTGTCAAAGGTTGAACCGTCAGTTGCCGGCAAAGAAGCTGTACCCGATTAATTTATAAGCGAGTTTGGCTGCTAAAAAGGAGCACGAAGACGGGCCCTGGCCGGGACAAAGTTCCACCAGGTCAAACCCCACTATCTTTCTTTTTTCCGCTACAGCCCTTAATAAGCTGAGTATATCACTCCAGCCCATGCCGCCCGGCTCCGGTGTGCCCACGGCTGCCATGATGGAAGGGTCCAGGACGTCAAGGTCAATGGTGATATAGACGTTTTCCGATAGCGAATCGATAATGTCGGCATAGCAGAGTTTATCCCTGCCATGCTCCATGAAAAAGGGGGTCAGCCCGTTGGCTTTGACGAATTCATGCTCTTCGAGGCTCATACTGCGGATGCCGACCTGGGTAACGGGGCAAATCTCAAGTACCCGCCGTATCACGCAGCCGTGGCCGTACTTTGTGCCGAGGTACTGGTCACGCAGGTCGGCATGCGCGTCTAATTGCAGCACCGAAAAGTTGGGAATTTTTTGGCTGTAGGCCCGTATGGACCCGTAACTGATCGAGTGCTCCCCGCCCAGCATAACTATGAATTTGCCTTCATCGAGCAGCGCTTCTGCCGCGCTGTATACGCGCCTGGCCATTGCTTCAGGGCTGTCCAGAACGGGCTCAAGGCCGGGTAGGGTACTTATTCCCATGCTGTAAAGTTCCCTTTCCAGCTCGAGATCAAACCATTCCAGGTAACAGGAGGCTTCGATAATGGACCTGGGACCGTTGCGCGTACCGCTGTGCCATTCCGTTGTGCTGTCGTAGGGGACGGGCAGCACCGTAACGCGGGAAGATTTGTAATCGGAGTATTGAGGGGGAAGCCCGGCGAAATTGCCGGGTTGGCTGAGCAGGTGGCTGATGCGGCTCATATCGAGTTTAATTCAAGGACTTCCCGGCATTCTTGTAGCTCTCCCTGCTCCCATTCACGCCGCACCAGGCAGCTCCTCATCCTGGTCAATTCGAACTTGTCCCGCATGTCACGCATAATGCGTTCGGCATCAAAATCCTTGCAGGAAAAAACATCGATGTTGATAAAGGCGCGCTCAACGAAAGTATGCAGGCTTATGTGGCTCTCGGCGATAAACACCAGGCCGGATACCCCCCAGTCTTCGGGTTTGGAGCCCGAGTATCTGAATACGATCGGATCCGATATCTTGGTCATACCTATTTTTCCAGGGTAAGCGTCAAGCAGGTCATGAATGAAGCTTTCATCCTGGAGTATCTTTTTATTTTTTCCGAATCCGTCTATTATCAGGTGCATTTTATCTCCTACAGCATGATTTTTCTTAATTCAAACAATGCAGCAATAGCAGCCCTCTGCTTAATCTGCAGCCGGGTCCCCGGGTAAACTCGCTGAAAAGTATAATTCTGTTTGCCATCGTCGATGCCGATCAGTATGGTCCCGAGTTTATGGGAAGGGTCATCGTTCTCAACAACGCCAGCCAGTCCCATGCCGACTGAAGTGTCATATTTTCGCCTGACAGAAGTGGCCATCTCGCGCACAGCTTCCAAACTCAGCGGGCCATATTGAGATATTACACTCCCACTGACGCCGTACTCTTCTCCCAGGTCTGAGCGGTTTATCACTATACCACATTTAAAAAATTGCAGACTGCCGGGGACATTTGTAATGATATTAGACAGTATCCCGCCGGTATCTGTTTCCATGGTGGACAGGCTCAGCTTTTTCCTGGTGAAAAGATCCGCAATGATCGTTTCAAGTGTGTCAGAATCGCTGCCCCAGATATAATCACCCACAAGAGGCCGGATTTCATCGGCGGTGGACTTTACCAGTCGTTTAGCCTCCTCCAGCGAATCAGCTTTAGCGGCAATGCGCAGATGGATGCCGTCCGGCTTGGCGTAAATGCCTACGGTGGGATTGCGGGCAAGCAAAAATGACTTTGTAATCTCCCCCAGCTTGGCCTCGCTGAGGCTGAACGTTTTCATAGTGCTGGAGAAAATAACAGCATCGCAGAACTCACGCTGTATCCTGGGTGCTACCACGGAGGACCACATCTGCTGCATCTCGCCCGGCGGCCCGGGCATGGCAATGATGACGTGCCTGTCTTTCTCCACCCACCAGCCGGGCGCTGTCCCCCTCGGATTTGGAATGACCTGGCAGGACGGGATAACAGAAGCCTGCTTGATATTGCTTTCGGGCATCTCCATGTTGAAAAG
>JAPLHM010000343.1 GCA_026389635.1 Chloroflexota bacterium
GCGTGCACAACGAACTGACCCTGCAGTACTACGATTCCTCGTTCACCGAAATCGATACGCAGAACTGGCCGCGCCAGGAGAGCACCCGGGGCACAGAGCAGAGATACTATAGTTGGGGCTACCCTTTCAACTTCGTGCCGGCCGGGAACCATACCTACTATGTAAAAATAAACAATGCGTCAACCAAAAGCCAGGAGTTTCACCTGTATTTTCAGGGCAGTGCCACAGGCGATGGAGCGATAAAGTTCGCCTCCCCCGACATATATTACACCTTGGGCAGCCCGGGCGAGGCCGACAACGTTATTTGCGTCGGATCTTACAACAGCAGGTGGTCGTGGACCGACTACACGGGTGTATCGTGGAATTACGGGGAGACAATGGGTGGAGTATCGAGTTTCAGCAGCCGTGGACCCAGGGTTGATGTCGGCGCGCCCCAGAAACCCAACCTTGTGGCGCCGGGCTGCGCCATCATATCCTGCCGTGACAGTTCCACTCCTTTTAATATATACACCGTATCCAATAGCGGCAGCAGCGGCCTGCCGGCCAACTATTACGCCATGCAGGGCACCAGCATGGCCACGCCCGTCGCGGCCGGCTCAGCCGCCCTGCTGATGCAGGCTTACCCCGGGTTGAAAGGCAAGCCCGCCGAGGTCAAAAGGCTGCTGCAGCCGGACACTACACCCAACAATTCCTGGGGCTACGGCCTGATAGACATGCAGAAGACAAAGGCCAGGGCCCCGCAATCGGCCGAAGTACAGGCCTCCACCGGGCAGGGACAGGTCACCTTCAGCACCAATGCGGGCACCATAGGCAGCCTCAGCGCCAAGGACGGCGGACCGGTCCCGCAGGGCGCAGGTCTTTACACCTTCCCCTTCGGCCTTTTTTCCTACGATATCTCAGAGCTGTCGATCGGTGAAACCATCCAGGTTACCGTTACACTGCCGGCGGCAGGCCCCATACAGTGGGTCAAAAGCACAGCAAACGGCTGGGAGCAGGTTCCCGTAATCTCAGTAAACGGCAATATCATGGTAATACAGTTGACAGACGGCGGCATCGGCGACGATGATGGCGCTGACGGCGATATTGAGGATCCGGGAGGACCCGTGGTCTTTACGTCCTCCATCTACACCAGGCCGCCTTCCTCCTCTGCCACTATGACCGTGATTCCCCCGGCGTCGCCGGTCATTCTGCCCAATATTGCGGTACAGAGCGCCCGCCTTTCAACTACCTCGGTTTCACCCGGCGCCCCCATCACCATCACCGCCGATATAACCAACAGGAGCACGGTCAACGGCAACAAGAAAGTCACGCTGTATGTAAACGGGCAGGTGGAAACAACGCAGGGCGTGACCGTCAACAGCGGCGGATCCTCGAAATTGACCTTCGACGTCATCCGCAGCGAACCGGGCGATTACAGCGTCTATGTTGATGGTGTTCCCGCCGGTAGCTTCAAGGTAGAGATGTTCTCGGGGAATGACGGCATCCTCATCTGCAGCGCCGTCCTGGTGGCACTGGCCTTCTTAATCGGCATGGTCATGCTCCGGCGCAGGCAGCGAAGCTACTACTAAGACTAAGCCACATGTCATTGCGAGCCCGAAGGGCGTGGCAATCTAATCGCTTGGCGCAAGGTTACGTACGGGGACAGATTGCTTCGTCGCCTGCGGGCTCCTCGCAAAGACGAGTAAAAAAGGCGCTCCTCGCAGTGACATTTTTGTGCAAGTACCGCCATTGCGGGCGCAGCTGAAGCAACGCCCCTACATTTATGTAGCAGCTATTTATTGGACTCCTTCATGATGTACCTGAAGGTGCAGTGCTCGGCCTGCCCCACGTGGTGGCGGTCGTGCAGCACCAGCTTGATGTCCGGGTTATACCCGTCCAATATGGCGTAGTCGGCATACTTGCAATATATCTTGCTATATTCGCCCACACCGAGTTCCCGCGAGGCGTTCCAGAAGGTGCACTCGCCGGCCTTGACCACCAGGTCGTTGTTGTCCAGGTCGGGGTGAGGGTCGAAGTTTACACTGTCGATATCGCTGTAAATGAGCCAGTTCTTAAGTGTAAGCGGCTGACCCAGGTCTTTAACTATGGTTGCGATGCGCCGTCCCCTGGCCCGGCCGAAATCCTCCACGGCGCCCTTCAGCAGCGCCTCGCCCTTTTGCGGGCCGAGCTCCCTGATGACGGCCCTGGCCACGAAGCCGAAAAGCGCCGCCCCCAGTCCGAAGCCCGCTATTTGGTATTTGGCCGCGGCGGCCTTTTTCTCCAGTACATCGGCCATGTAGTCCCAGTCGAACCCCTGCTTTTTCTCACGTTCCAGGTCGCCCATATTTTCGCCTCCCTCTTATACTATTGCTGCTTAAATGTTATCATTATAGCCGCATTTTGAAATAACCATCCCGGAGGATAAATATGCCCTATAAACTGATTACTGTTGAGATCGCGGACGAGGTTGCCACACTGACCCTCAACCGGCCGGACAAGCTGAACTGCCTCAACGCGGCCATACTGCACGAGATGTCGGCGGCGCTCATCGACCTCAATAAAAATGAAGGGGTCAAGGCGCTTATTTTGACCGGCGCGGGCCGCTCCTTCTGTTCAGGCGCCGACCTGTCCCAGCAGCCCTACGGCACCGACAAGAACCAGCCCGGCATCAGCCGCGCCGAGCACATCACCCCCTTCGTCAGCTTCGGCTGGGTGGTCAGGCAGATCGAGGATTTCACCAAGCCGGTCATAGCCGCGGTCAACGGCATCGCCGCCGGCGGTGGACTGGCCCTGGCGCTGGCCGCCGACGTGCGCATAGCATCGGAAAACGCCGCCTTCTCCGCCATCTTCGTCAAGCGCGGCCTGGTCCCGGACTGCGGGGTCTCCTACTATTTAACGCGCCTGGTAGGCATCAGCAAAGCGCTGGAACTGATGTGGACGGGGGATAAAATAGACGCTAAAGAGGCCGAGCGCATCCGTATGGTCAATAAAGTGGTGCAGCACGACCACCTTATGAAGTCGGCCAACGAATTCGCACAGGGCCTGGCCAGGGGCCCTTCGCTGGCCATTGAGATGATCAAGCGCATGGCCTATACCGCGCTCAAGGCCGACTCGGTGGTCACGCAGATGGCGGTGGAGGACTTCATGCAGCAGGTATGCCGCGAGTCGGAGGACGTCCGCGAGGGCGTGATGGGATTTTTGGAGAAGCGGCCGCCCAAGTTCAAAGGACGATGACCTGTCATTGCAGTCGATTACTACTCTGTCATTGCGAGCCCGAAGGGCGCGGCAATCCTGATAATCAAGGAACTATTGCAGATAGATTGCTTCGTTGCTGCGCTCCCCGCAATGACGTTTTTGGGCGGTCTACTCGCGATGACGTTTTTGGGCAGGTTCATAGCAATGTCGTGAGAGTCAATGACCTGAGAGCGCAACCTGAGAGCGTTGTTGACACGATGGGCCAAAGAGTTTAGAATTTCACTTCGTCAGTTGCCTTCTTGCATGTCATCAAGGCGGCCAAAAATAATTAAGGAGTTGATTGCTTGTGCCCGAAGTCAGATTAGGAGAAGGGGAAAGTTTCGAGAGCCTATTGAGGCGTTTCACCAGGAAAGTTCAACAGGAAGGAATAATCAGCGAGGTACGCCGCAGGGGCTTCTTCGAGAAACCCAGCATCAAGCGCAAGCGCAAAGAGGCAACCAAGCGCCGCAAAAGCAATAAAACAGCGTAACCCTCATGTCTTTACAGGAAAAGCTCAATACCGACCTTAAGGCCGCCATGCGCGCCCGCGATGAACTGCGCCTTCTGGTGCTGCGTTCCGTGCTATCATCCATGAACTATGCCGAGATAGCTAAACAGAAGAAGTTGGACGACGGCGGCGTGATCGAGGTCATCGGCAAAGAGATCAAGCAGCGCAGGGAAAGTATCGAGGCCTACGACAAAGGCAACCGCCAGGACCTCTCCGACAAGGAGAAGGCCGAACTGGCTATTTTACAGGAATACATGCCCGCCCAGATGAGCAGGGAGGAGATCACCGCCATCGTGGAGAAGGTGATCGCTGAAGTGGACGCCAAAGGCCCGGGCGATAAGGGCAGGGTGATGCAGAAGCTGATGCCGCAGGTCAAGGGTAAGGCGGATGGCAACGAGGTCAACGGCGTAGTTACCGAGCGGGAATAATGAACGCTGAAGGTACGCCCCTACAACGAATAAGTATTAAAATGAAATTCGGCATTGTGGTCTTTCCTGGCACCTGGAGTGACCGCGACTGCTATTACTCGGTGCATAATATCTGCGGCCAGGACGCCGTCTACATCTGGCACAAGGAGACCGACCTCTGCGGCTGCGACTGCGTCATACTGCCCGGCGGCTTCTCCTACGGCGACTATCTGCGCACCGGCGCCATCGCCCGCTTCTCACCGGTGATGGACGCCGTGGCCGATTTCTCAAAAAAGGGGCGTCCCGTGATCGGCATCTGCAACGGCTTCCAGGTGCTGTGCGAGGCCAACCTGCTGCCCGGCGTGCTGCGGC
>JAPLHM010000106.1 GCA_026389635.1 Chloroflexota bacterium
TCGGCGCCGCCCGCCTGTATCAGCCTGCGCATGATATTTATGGCCGCGTCGTGGCCGTCGAACAGCGTGGTCGCCGTGACCACCCTGACCCTGTGCTTCAGTTCATAGCGTCCGTGTTTGCCTTCAGCCATAGCTATAACCTTCGAGGCATTATATCATAAAACTCACGATTTCAATCGTGAATACACAGGTACTG
This sequence comes from Chloroflexota bacterium, assembly GCA_026389635.1. Taxonomy (GTDB): domain Bacteria; phylum Chloroflexota; class Dehalococcoidia; order GIF9; family UBA5629; genus CAIMUM01. The sequence goes on from JAPLHM010000106.1 coordinate 197, forward strand.
AGATGAATTTATCAACGGCCCTGCATAAGGACATTTGGCTTTTCAAGGGTGATTATTGTTAAAATACTTTAATTTTCACTATCCGGCCTGCCGGGTAACAGGAGATGTTCTATGAAAAAAGCGTTGATGGCACTATTATTGGTTGCGGCCCTGGCAGCGGGATGCGTGACCATCGTGGCGCCACCTGCGTCACCGGCTCCGGCGGAAACCCCGCCTGCTGCTTACCAGCCCCCCCCGGTTACACCGGCGCCGGCACAGGTCCCTGAACCGTCCTTTAACCTGCCCGAGGTGGCCGTATTTAATGTCGCGCCCGGAAATATCGTGTCGGGTAACTTTGCCACTTTGACCTGGGAAGTGCGCAATGCCTACGACGTGGAAATTGAGCCCGGTCTCAGCATAATCCGTCCACAGGGTTCACAGCCGGTTAACCCGCCCTTCACAACGACATACAGGCTGATGGCTACCAATGACCGGGGTTCAATACTGGCTACAACGACCCTGACGGTCTCCGGTGTGCCGCCCACTATTGACACGCCGGTTGTTAAGTCTTTCACGGCCAACCCCCCTGTTATCAGCAGAGGCGGTTCGTCGATACTGAGCTGGCGGACGGTTGGTGGCTCATCTGCTTCTATCGACAAAGGGGTGGGCACTGTCTCCGGCGAAGGCATCACGCAGGTATCGCCGACTGCCACCACCACCTATATGCTGACGGTTACCAGCCCCGACGGCGCCCAGTTCCAGACGGTTACGGTCAACGTCAGGTAGTCCTGCCAAGCTCCCTTAGTTGATCCAGCCCGCGGTTGATCGCGGCAAAAACGTCGGCGCGGCCGCCGCGGAAGGCCCGCAATGACTGCCTCTGCCTGGCCCATCCGTCGAAAACTGAGAGGCGCAGGTAGATTGCCCTCCCTTTTTCATCGGTGACCACGTGCCTCTCAATGGTACCCCCCAGCTTCAGTATCCCTTTCTCCATAGCGCTGTCACGGCCCGGGTCAGCGACTATCCATTTGCCAAGCCACACTTCGCAATCCACGTGGTCGCGCTCTTCCCCCAGTTCCTCCAGCCGCCCCGCCTGGCCGCTGACGTTGCCCAGTCGGCCCCACAGCGCGCTGTCCGCCCTGATACGGTAAACCCGGTAGCGGGCAGGTATGCCGACAGAACGCAGCATGGCTACCAGCAGGTTGGTCTTGCCCGAGCACATACCCCATCCTTTTTTCAGCACATCGGAGGCCGTAAGGTCCCAGTCCTCGAAACCGTAGGGCAACTCTTTGACGAAAGCAAATATCTTTTCGAATCTGGCCTGCCGGTTTCTGCAGCCCCGGGTCAGTTCGAGGGCCTTTTGCTTGATCCGGAGGCTGGAGTCGAAATCACAGAGTTCACTTGGCTGGAGGTAAGCGCCCCGGTTGAATGTCATGCAGAAGCCGTCCTTATCTCAACTATTTTATTGCGTCCGCTCAGTCCGCTCGTAATTCTCACCGATGACCTGGTAACCCCGAAATATTCTGCCAGCAGCTTTATCACAGATTCGTTAGCCTTGCCCTCCCGCGGCTGTGCTTTAACCCTGACTACGTAATCATCGCCCGTTTTCACTACCTCGTCCCTGGATGAGCGCGGGGTAACCCGGACCTTGATCTTCAAGCTAATAAGTCTCCCCACAGACCGCCATTTTTGCGACCTTTTGAACTGCTGATGAAAGAATGGCCTGTATTCCCGGCGTGGTCGGTCATCTGGACTTTAGAAATAGTGTTGGCAATATCACGGCTGCTCCTGGCATACGTGCGGATGTAATTATCGGTTAGGCCTGAGTAAATACCCGATCCGTGCCTTACCTCCTTTTCCCAGAGTACCTCCCTGGTCTGCCCCATGAAGCGCAGGGCGAACTCGTCGGCGGCGCTGGCGGCCAGATCCAGCATGGTACTGCTGCGCTGTTTTTTAACCTTTTCGCTCACCTTGCCCGGCATCTGTGCTGCCAGCGTTCCCGGCCTGGCAGAGTAAGGGAAGATATGCAGGGCGGCGAACTTCATGCGGAGACAGAATTCGTAGCTCTCCCTGAATTCTTCCTCGGACTCGCCGGGGAAACCCACGATGATATCGGTGGTGAGCGAGGCATCGGGAAGC
>JAPLHM010000040.1 GCA_026389635.1 Chloroflexota bacterium
CACCGATATTGACCTCAGCAAATGTCCTAATTGCGGCGGCGCGCTGTCTGAGCCGCGCATGTTTAACCTCATGTTCAAGACCTTTATGGGTCCTGTTGAGGATTCTGCTAATATAGTTTACCTGCGGCCGGAGACCGCCCAAGCGCAGTTCGTCAACTTCGAGAATGTGCAGACCACCACGCGCAAAAAATTGCCCTTCGGTATTGCACAGATGGGCAAATCCTTTCGCAACGAGATAACAACGGGCAATTTCATCTTTCGCACTCGGGAGTTCGAGCAGATGGAGATCGAATATTTCGTCAAGCCAGGCACCGATGGTGAATGGTTCGATTACTGGGTCAACGAGAGGCTGAATTACTACGTAGGGCTGGGCATCAGGAAGGAGAACCTCAGGCTCAGGCAGCACGATAAAGAGGAACTGGCTCACTACGCCAAAGCCTGCTTCGACGTGGACTACGACTTCCCCATCGGCTGGTCCGAGATCGAGGGCATCGCCAACCGCGGCGATTTTGACCTGACTCAGCATTCCAAATTCAGCGGCAAGACGCTGGATTACTTCGATGAGGAAAAAAACGAACGCTATACACCCTATGTAATCGAGCCATCGTCGGGCGTGGACCGTACACTGCTGGCCGTTCTCTGCGATGCCTACGACGAGGAGGTGGCCGACAAAGAGACCCGTGTCGTGCTGCACATCAACCCGCAGATAGCCCCGGTCAAGGTGGCCATTTTACCACTCAGCCGCAACGCTAAATTGTTGCCCGTGTCGAAGGACATCTCGGCCATGCTCAGGCCGCATTTTATGACGCAGTTCGACGATGCGCAGAGCATCGGCAGGCGCTACCGCAGGCAGGACGAGATAGGCACGCCCTATTGCGTGACCATCGACTTCCAGTCGCTGGATGACAACCAGGTTACCATCCGCGAGCGTGACAGCATGCAACAGTCCAGGGTGCCCGTGCCGGAACTCCTGGCAAATTTGAAAGAGAAATTTGGACTTTGATGAGTAATACGGCTTACGGGGAGACATATGCAGGCTAAGGTCGCCAGCCAGATCGAGAAGGTCAGGATACGTTTTGGTATCAGGGACAAGATACTTATATCGTTTTTAGCCCTGTCCCTTATCTCGGTGGGCATCATCAGTTCCCTCGCGCTGCGTTATATCGGCTCCGTGGGTACACTGACCAAGGAATACAGCGTCTCCATGGGAGAGACGGTCATGTCGGTTTCCATCGCGGCACTCGAAGACCAGGGCAGGCGCACCATCTCCCAGAAAGCATCCGATGTTGCCAAGGAGATATATTTCTATATACAGCTCCATCCTGGCCTGGACCAGGCCGCGCTCATGCGTGACCAGAAGCTGAACTCCATCGCGGTGCAAAAGGTGGGCAGGACGGGAAATACTACAGTCTATGACAAGACGGGAAAGGTCATCTTCTCCTCCAACCCTGGAATCGTGGGCACAAACCTGCGCCAACTCGGCGGGGAGCCATCATATTACTCATCCATTTTCGAGCGCAGCCTCCTGGGGGAGGATTCTTCGGGTTACTATAAATACAAGGGACCCGACGATAACGAGGAGCGCACCAGGTACATGTACACAGTGCCGGTGGAGTCGTCTGACCTGATCGTGGCTGCGGCTACTTACCTGGACGAGTTCTCCGCGGCGGCCGAGGAGACCAAGAACAGGATCGCATCGGCCGTGGATGAGATGAGCAAGCAGGTCGACAAGCAGGCCAGGGAGGCCGAGCTGATTTTTATTGCAGTAATTGTGTCCATGGTGGTGGTAGTGTCCGGTATCTCATTCTTGCTCTCGGAGACGATCACAAGGCCCATCATGGCGCTGACCAAAGGCTCAGAGCACATCGCCAACGGCGAACTGAACTATAAGTTCAACGTAAATACCGGTGACGAGATGCAGGTGCTGGCGGAGCAGTTCAACGTGATGACCAGGGCTTTAAACGAGTCATACACCAACCTTGAACAGAAGGTAATCGAGCGTACCGAAAAGGAGAGGCAGAGGGCAGAACAACTGCGCACCATCAACGAGGTCAGCCGTAAGATCAGTTCCATCGTTAACCTGGACGAACTGCTGGCCTATGTGGGTAACCTGCTGCGTCAAACATTCCATTTTTACAATGTCAACATCTTCCTTTTCGAGCCGGGCTCGGGCAAGCTTATGCTTAAGACACTGCATTTCAGCGGCCAGAAGAATGTGATACCTGTGGGCGTGCCGCTGGAGATGGACGAGGGAGGCATCATCGGCAAGGCTGCCGGTACAGGCGAGTACGTGCTGGTCAATGACCTTGAGCTCGAGCCTGGCTTCAGGAAACCTGAAGGTTTGGGCGAAACCAGGTCAGAGCTGGCCGTGCCAGTGCGCATGGGAGGCAGGGTACTGGGTGTGCTGGATATCGAAAGCGCCGAGGTGGACGGCTTCGACGAGGCGGATGTATTTACGGCCCAGACACTGGCCGACCAGCTGGCGGTGGCGATCGATAACGCGCGCCTTTACCAGGAGACAAGGTCCATGGCTGTCACCGAGGAGCGCAACCGCATGGCCCGCGAGATACATGATACGCTGGCCCAGGGGTTCACCGGCATCATACTGCAACTGGAGGCCACAGAGCAGGCGCTGGGCGATACCAGCGGAGATGTGCAGAAGCACCTTAACCAGGCGCGCAGCCTGGCCCGCAAAAGCCTGGCCGAGGCGCGCAGATCAGTCTGGAACCTGAGCCCGCAGGCGCTGGAACAGCTCAGGCTGGATGAAGCTGTTAAACACGAGGTGGAGAGGTTCCGCCAGGACAACGGCATCGAGGCCGGCTACACACAGTACGGTGCGAAGCGCGATATACCGCCGGATATGGGCACCGCCATATTCCGCATTTGCCAGGAATCGCTGGCCAACGTGGCCAAGCATTCACAGGCAACGCGGGTGGATGTCACCCTCAATTTTGGAGCCGCGGGAGTTGAGTTGACAGTGAAAGATAACGGCGTAGGGTTTGAGCCGGGTCTTGAGGGCAAGAACGATAAGGTCGGCGGCTTCGGGTTGATCAGTATGAGGGAGAGGACGCTGGGCCAGAACGGTAAATTTGAAGTGCAGAGCGGGAAGGGTGAGGGTACAGTGATCAGGGTGTCGATCCCGCTGACGTAGGAGGTATGAGAGTGGAACAGATCAGGATACTTGTCGTAGATGATCACGAAGTGGTCAGGGATGGGATCGTGGGCAACCTGGTTCGCCAGCCGGATTTCGCCATCGTCGGCCAGGCCTCCAACGGGCTGGAAGCAGTCCGGATGGCAGACGAACTGTCCCCTGATATTATACTGATGGACCTGCGCATGCCCGAGCTTGACGGTGTGGAGGCCATGATCAGGATCAAGCAGGCTAACCCGGAGATCAAGTTCATAGTTTTTACCACATACTCCGACGACGATTACCTTTTTGCCGCTATTAAGGCCGGGGCCAAGGGTTACCTGCTCAAGGATGCGCCGCGCGAAGACCTTTTTAAGGCCCTGCGGGCTGTTTCACGCGGCGACTCGCTGATACAGCCGGTCTTTACTACCAAGGTGCTGGATAAGCTGGCGTCCGAACTCTCCAGGAAAGGCGCCGGTGCGGACGCCCTGTCCGACAGGGAGATCGAGGTTCTCGACCTCGTGGCCAAGGGCGTTTCCAACAAGGATATCGCCGACAGGCTCTCTATCACGCAAAGCACGGTCAAAACCCACGTGACCAGCATCTTCCAGAAACTCAACGTGACCACCCGCACGGAGGCTGTTACAACCGCCCTCAGGCGCGGTATCATCCAGCTCTGATCACACTTTAGTACGATTTTACCCGGCCGTTTGGACGGGTTTCACAGTCAGCCTTTAATGGTCTCTAAAACCAACCTATATCCCGATTATGCTCTTACTCTAAATACGTTAAACTTACACTGTGTTATTGTATTTAAATATTGGTGCGAACCAATTTATAAAGGTGAGAGATGGAAGTACCGATTAGAGTGCTGATTACCGACGACAACGAAGTAGTACGTGAAGGACTCAAGAGCATCTTCGACGGGCATAAGGACATTGAAGTTGTAGGTCAGGCTGTGGATGGCCTGGACGCTGTGGAGAAGGCTGAAAAGTTGCAGCCCGACATTATACTCATGGACGGCCAGATGCCTCGCATGGACGGGCCGACGGCTATACGTGCCATCAAAAAGATCATGCCCGACGTCAAGATACTCTTCCTCACGGTATATGGCGATTACGCCGGCGATGCGCTGGCAGCCGGGGCAAGCTGGTACCTGACCAAGGACTGCCGCAGGCAGGACCTGCTCGAAGCCATACGCGTGCTGGCACAGAGCGCGCGCCTTAAAGCCAGGTCGGCCGGTTAAATCCTCTAACGCAACCTGACATAAACCCCGCCCTGGAAGGGGCGGGGTTTCTTTTGTCTGCTATTCTTTCTTTTGCCGGGATGCCTTTTCCTCTTC
>JAPLHM010000267.1 GCA_026389635.1 Chloroflexota bacterium
GAGCGGAACAATACGGCAGCATCCGTCAAGCAAACTGTACTCGGTATGAACGTGAAGGTGGGTAAACATATGGCACGACCTGAGATTTGGTATAGAATTATAACACAAGTTTTTCAGGCCACTCACAGGTGAACGTATTTAAATGTTCGGCCAAACAGCGGCGATGAAATGAAAATGAAATTGGTGCGTATGCTGGGTGGCCTGGCCATGGTTATCCTGGCGGTATCCATACCCGTCCTCATCATCGCGGGAACGGTAAACGTGTATGCCCGGTCTGCCGACCTCTACAGGTACGGCTTCGACAAATACCACACAAGCGGGGCCACGGGCATCAGCAGTGCGCAATTGGATGTGGTGGCTCAACGGATGGCGGACTTTTTAGACGGGAAACAACCGTCACCCCAGGTGACAGTCCGGGTGAACGGTTTGGACCGGCAATTGTACAGCGCGAAGGAACTGGTGCACCTCGATGATGTACGCGGCATTATCTCCGTCCTCAAGACATTTCAAACGGTGGCTATACTGTCATTTCTGGCGGCAGGCGCTTCAGTTTTTGCAATGATGGGTATACGCAGGATACTGCACGGGATCCAGGCCGGGGCAATTGCGACAGTTTCCGTGATGGGGTTGCTGGTGGTATGGGCGCTGGTGGATTTCGGCAGCCTGTTTTACCTGTTTCATATCGTAAGCTTCTCCAATGATCTGTGGCTGTTGGATCCCACCAGGGACTACCTGATAATGATGTTCACCGAAAGTTTTTTTTATGACGCCGCCATAATGGTCATAGCAACGATTATAGCCGAGGCCGTAATACTCGGCCTGGTCACGCTGGTGATCGGTAAAACAATGCTTGCCAGGCCCCCGTCTGAGACCGGCCTTTATTGACGGCGGCTGATAACGCTGTCAGCCGCAGGTGGAGCAGTTGGAAGAGGTGCACCCGCCGCAGGAACTGCCGCCGCCCCCGGAAGGCACGTGGTCGAGCATGCTCATGTCAGAACTGGCGCGCGAAACGAATTTAGATATGGCGCGCCCGCACCGCGACTTACACGCAGGGCAGTCGGTATCTTCTCCGGACCTGGACAGAGGCAGCAACTGTTCGAACCTGATATGGCACCTGGGACAAATATATTCGTAGATTGGCATAGACTATTCTCCAAAGAGATTTTGCGAAATTTGCCCGTAATAGTCAAATGTTGCAGAACTCTTTTATTTGTAGTACAATTGTGTTAATATACGGTTAAACAGGTTCAATTACCGTGTTTAAATAAATTTCGCAGGAGGAGAGATGGAATCGGAAAAGGTAAAGGTTGAAAAGGGCAAGGCGCTTGACCTGGCTATAAGCCAGATCGAGAAACAGTACGGGGCGGGATCCATTATGTCGCTGGGTGAGAGGCAGGCCAGGGTGAAGGTTGAAGTTATTCCCACCGGCTCGCTGAGCCTTGACCTGGCACTGGGTGTGGGGGGTATACCGCGTGGACGCATCACCGAGATATTCGGGGCGGAGGCCTCGGGAAAAACCACGCTGGCGCTTCATATAATTGCCCAGGCGCAAAAAACGGGCGGACTGGTACTTTATATCGATGCGGAACACGCGCTCGACACACATTACGCCGGCATCTGCGGTGTCAACGTGGACGCTTTGAAAGGAGCCCAGCCCGGGACGGGTGAGGAAGCGCTGGACATCACCGAGAGGATGGTGAGGACGCATGCATTAGACGTGGTGGTTATCGACAGCGTGGCGGCGCTGGTGCCCAGGGCAGAGATCGAGGGGGAGATGGGAGATTCACATATAGGGCTTCAGGCCAGGCTGATGTCGCAGGCGCTGCGCAAGCTCACCCACGAGATAAGCAAATCCAACACCGCCGTCATTTTTATCAACCAGTTGAGGGAGAAGGTTGGCGTCATCTTTGGTAACCCGGAAGTGACCCCGGGCGGCAGGGCGCTTAAGTTCTACAGCTCCATCAGGATCGACCTGCGCAAATCCGAGGCTATCAAGAATGGCAGCGAGATAATCGGGAACCGCGTACGCGCCAAGGTGGTCAAGAATAAGGTGGCAGCACCTTACCGCATGGCTGAATTTGACATAATGTTTACCTGCGGGATCAGCAAAGAGGGCGATATAATTGACCTGGGGGTAAGCATGGGGATGATCAAGAAATCGGGCGCCTTTTTCGACTTCGCCGGCACCAAGTTGGGGCAGGGCAGGGAAAAGGCGCGCGAATATTTGATACAACACCCGGAAATGGCGGACGAGATAGAAAAGCAGATCCGCCAGGTAGCCATGGCAGGGCAGGACAGCGGTCCTGTCGGCAGGGAAGCAGTTGAGTAAGCGCAAAGCTAAACCCACTGCAGCCGATGACGACTACAGGGCGTGCTACGAGGCAGCCTTGCACTACATTGAGTACAGGCCGCGCAGCGAGGCGGAGGTGATACGCCACCTGCGGTATAAACGCAAGTTCCAGGCTTCATCCGTAAGCCGTGCCATTGCTAAATTGAAGAAGCTTCAACTGATCGATGACAGGGTTTTTTCGGCCATGTGGGCCAGGGAACGTGTCGCCCACAGGCACAAGAGCAGCCTGATGGTCAGGCGTGAGCTGATGCAGAAAGGCGTGGATGCCGGCACCATCGATAGCGCAACCGCTGACATCGATGATGAGGCCAATGCCCTGAGGGCGGGAATGATCAAGGCAAAGCTACTGGGGAACCTTGACTACCCGGAGTTTTACAAGCGGCTGGCCTCGTATTTGAGCAGAAAGGGTTATGAGGCAGGGTTGGTGCAGGGAGTTGTTCGGCGCCTGTGGGAAGACAGAATGGGCGATACGGAAGGAAAATAATAATATTTTTTGCTAAAACTGGTTATTCGCTTTCAAAGTAGAGTATAATAATTTGCGAGGTTTAACAAAATGTACAACCTGAAATGGTTTATTTATAAAGAGAGGCAACTGTATTATGGACTGGATATACTATGTGATAATCGGCTTGGTAGCCGTGTTGTTTCTACTAATGGGGTACTTCGCCCGGCAACTCCTGGCCAATCAACAGATACGGATCACACAGAACGAAGCAAAAAAACTCCTTGAGAGTGCACAGGTCAAGTATGAGCAGATGGTCCTGGACGCCAAGGAAGAGGCGGTAAAGGTCAGGGCGGCTTCTGAAGCGGACAGCAGGGAACGAAGATACGAACTGCAGCGGCTTGAAAGGCGTTCAAGCCAGCGCGAGGAACGCCTCGAGCGCAAACTCGAAGCCCTGGATCGCAGGGAACAAGGTCTGATCGGCAGGGAAAAGGAGATCGATACCGTCAGAGCGCAGGTGGAAGAAGTCAAGGAACGGCAGTTACAGCGCCTGGAAGAGGTCTCGGGCATGTCCAGCGACGAAGCCAAGCAACAGTTGCTGAATAACGTTGAAGGTGAGATTAAGGAAGACGCCTCGCGACGCGTGCGGGAATGGGAAGTCCGCTTCAAGGACGAGATCGATAATATAGCCAGGGACATCCTGGCAACCACTATACAGAGATGCGCTACCGATGTCGTATCAGCGACCACCGTCTCCATGGTACCCCTTCCCAGTGATGATATGAAGGGACGCCTGATCGGGCGCGAGGGCCGTAATATCCGCGCCCTGGAGCAGGCTACCGGCGTTGACCTCATCATCGACGATACGCCCGAATCGGTTACCATCTCCAGCTTCGACCCTATCCGCAGGGAGGTGGCCAGGGTCGCGCTCACTAACCTTATATTAGACGGGCGCATACACCCGGCCAGGATCGAGGAAGTGGTGGAAAAGGCCAGGACCGAGGTTGAGTCGACCATACGTCTCGAGGGAGAGCAGGCTTCCCGCAAGGCCGGCGTGCAGGGTCTTCACCCTGAACTGGTCAGGCTGCTGGGGCGGCTCAAGTTCAGGACCAGTTACGGGCAGAATGTCCTTACGCACAGCCTGGAGGTGTCGTACATAGCCGGCATGCTGGCCGCCGAGATAGGCGCAAACGTCACACTGGCCAAACGCTCCGCCCTGCTGCACGATATAGGAAAAGCCGTAGATCACGAGGTGGAAGGTCCGCACGCGCTGATCGGCGCCAATCTTGTCAAGCAGTGGGATAAGTCTGCGGAAGTTGTGCAGGCCATATCGGAGCATCACGGCGAGGCCACTACTACCAGTTCCCTGGGATTTATCCTGGCCACTGCTGACCAGATCAGTGGCTCCAGGCTGGGTGCCAGGCGGGAGTCACTGGACCAGTACATCAAGCGCATCGAGGCACTGGAAAACGTTGCCAGCAGCTTCCCGGGCGTTGAAAAAGCTTTCGCCATCCAGGCAGGCCGCGAAGTGCGCATTATCGTCAAGCCGGACCAGGTGGATGACCTGGCGGCCATGCGGCTGGCGCGCGACATCGTTAAGAAAATAGAGGAAACCCTCGAATATCCCGGCCAGATAAAAGTTACAGTAATGCGTGAGGTACGGGCGGTAGATTACGCTAAATAATTAACAAGAGGTAGGTTATTGAATATCCTGGCTGTCGGTGACGTCATCGGTAAGCCTGGCAGGAGAGCTTTACAGCAGTTTTTGCCAGGCTTAATTAATGAATTCGCTATTGAACTGGTGGTCGCCAACGGCGAAAATTCCGCCCACGGCATCGGCATCACGTCCAAAACGGCGCAAGAACTGCTTAACGCCGGCGTAGATGTCATAACCAGCGGAAACCATATCTGGGCACAGCGCGAGATCATCAATTGCATGGACGGGGACCTGCCCATCATTCGGCCGCTCAATTTCCCCCCGGGCGTGGCCGGCCGCGGATACCTTACGGTCAAGGGCGTCCTGGTGGTCAACCTGATAGGGCGCATATTCATGGGCCAGGCGGATTGTCCTTTCAGGGCCATGGACGCTCTGCTATCCTCGCTAAGCCCCCTGCCCAGGGTGATACTGGTTGATTTTCACGCAGAGGCCACATCCGAAAAGATAGCGCTGGGGAGGTACCTTGACGGGCGCGTGAGCGCGGTGCTGGGCACACATACCCACGTGGGCACCACGGACAGCCATATTTTGCCCGGTGGAACGGCCTATGTTACCGACATAGGAATGGTTGGCCCGCTGGATTCCATAATAGGTGATGACGTTGACAATGTGCTCAACAGCTTCCTGACAGGACTTCCTCACAGACTCTCTGTAGGCAAGGGCATGGCCGCCCTCGATGCCATTTTACTGGACATAGATAATGATACCGGCAGGGCGCTCAGCATCGGGCGCATAAGGCGTGAGGAGCGAGGTACTTGAAGTACGACCTGCACCTGCATACTACGGCCTCGGATGGGCGGCTGACGCCGGCTCAGATGGTTGCCCTGGTGCTGGAGCGGGGGCTGGAAGTCATATCTGTCACCGACCATGACAGCGTCAGCGGAGTGGGCGAGGCCCTGGCCGCTGCCGGCAGCGGGGGAAGGATAACAGTCGTTCCCGGGGTGGAGATAAATACGGACCTGGCCACGGGCGAGCTTCACGTACTGGGCTATTTCATAGATTACTTAGATGAGGACCTGCTTGCGGCGCTGGCAAGGATAAGGGAATCGCGTGTCGGCAGGGCCCAAAAAATGCTGGAGAAACTGCGGGATCTGGGCATACCGCTGGAATGGCAAAGAGTGCTGGACCTGGCCAGGGGCGAATCGATCTGCCGGCCGCATATAGCGCAGGCCATGCTGGAGAAAGGGTACGTCTCTGAAGAAAGGGAAGCCTTCGAAAGATATATAGGCAGGGACGGCCCCGCCTACATCGGGCGGGAGAAGGTCGGGCCCGTCGATGCGGTCGGGATCGTGAAGAAGGCGGGCGGTATACCGGTGCTGGCCCACCCTGCCGATATTATTAACGTGGACAACATCATCGTTGAGCTGAAGGCAGCCGGCCTGGCCGGGCTCGAGGCTTACTACGGGCAGTACGACAGTAAGACCGTCAAGAGGGTTGTTAAGTTGGCGGCCCGTCACGGCCTGCTGACCACCGGCGGTACCGATTACCATCATTTCTGCGACGATAGGGAGGTTCCGCCGGGTTCCGTGGATATACCGGAAAGCTCGATACAGCAGCTGTTTGCAGCTGCCGGGAAGACGTTCAGGCCGGCTTAGCACCCCGGTAATCTTGCAGACCTGCTTCCGCTGATCTACGCTAAACGCAGACACATTTCAGTTAAAAAGCGGATGGAACAAGGTATAAAAAAGTAATATAATAGTGCGGTTTTAAGGAAATAATCTCGGAAGGAGTAACATGGAAGCAGCACGAGAAATTTTCTGGCATATCCCATTATTAGTACAGATCGGACTGTACCTTGCGGCAGTCGCCGCCATCCTGCTGATCGGCTACTCGGTGTACAGGCGCTACCAGATGTGGACGCTGGGCAAGCCTGACAAACGTTTCGACAAACCGGGCAAGCGCATCGGCGAGTTCATCAAATTGAGTATCCTGGATGGTGCATTTCACATAAGGTTCCTGAGAGAGCCCTATCCCGGTATCATGCACTTCCTGATCTTCGTGGGCTGCATACTTCTCTTCATCGGCGCCGGCCTGGACTTCCTGAACCATTACGTTTTCGAGCCTTTTCACGCCGCCTTCATTCACGGTCCGGTATACATTTACCTGGGCGGCGTGTGGAACATAGCAGGGGTCATGGTGCTGATCGGCCTGCTGATGGCCTTTATACGGCGCTA
>JAPLHM010000002.1 GCA_026389635.1 Chloroflexota bacterium
TGTGGCGAGCATCTTTACCAGCACGTGAAGTGACGGGCCGGCAGTGTCCTTGAAGGGATCACCGACTGTATCGCCGACTACGGCAGCCTTGTGGGCGTCCGAGCCTTTGCCCAGGACATTGCCCTTTTCATCCTTGAGCTGACCATCCTCGATCATTTTCTTGGCATTGTCCCAGGCGCCGCCGCCGTTGTTCATGAAGGAGGCGAGCATGATGCCTGAAATCGTGCCGATCATAAGCAGCGCTGCCACAACCTGTGCGGCGTCCCACTTGTAGAACTTGCCGTCAGCCAGCGGAATCCATGGGAGGTACTTGAAGAGCAGACCCACAACTACCGGCGCAAGCACCACCAGGAGGGCCGGGGCGATCATCTCTCTGAGGCCGGCTTTGGCGGTGATATCAACGATCTCAGCATAGTCCGGCTTCTCAGTCCCGGCCATGATTCCCGGGTGCTCGCGGAACTGTTTGCGTACCGCGTCTATAATGCTGCTGGCAGTTTTGCCGACCGACTTGATGGCCCATGCGCTGAAAAGATAGACAAGCATGGCCGCAAGAAGCCCGCCGACGAAGACCTCGACATTGGAGATATTTACAATGTTGAAGCTTCCGGTTACCCCGAACCTGAGGAAGGACACCCTGTCGAGGTAAGCCTGGAAGAGCAGGAAGGCGGCCAGGCCGGCTGACACCATGGCGTAACCCTTGGTCAGTGCCTTGGTCGTGTTGCCGACGGCGTCGAGCCTGTCGGTGATCTTGCGAACCTCGGGGCCGGCGCCGGCCATCTCGTTAACGCCGTTGGCGTTGTCTGTGATGGGGCCGAAGGTATCCATGGAGAGCACGTAAGGGCAGGTCATGAGCATACCCATCGTAGCCACTGCCGTGCCGAAGGCGCCTCCGCCTTTAACTCCGCTCAGTTCGCCGAATACGAAGGCCAGTATCAGGGCGGTGCCGATTACAATGGCCGTAGCGAAGGTGGTTTCGAAGCCTACTGCCACGCCTGCCACGATGTTGGTCGCGGGGCCGGTCTTGGAGGCCTCAGCGATATCTTTGACGGGCTTGTAGCGCGATTCAGTGTAATACTGTGTTACGAAAATGATGGCTATACTGGCGACGATGCCCACCAGGCCTGCGGCGAACAGCCACCAGCTGTCGAGCATGAAGTAAACGGTGATGGCCAGTCCCACAACGGACAGGCCGATAGCCACGTAATACCCGCGGTTGAGGGCGTTCATGGCGTTCTCATTCTCTTTGGCTTTTACGATCATGATGCCGATCATGCTGGCAAACATGCCGAACCCGCGCACAACCAGCGGGAAGAGTATCCATGCTATGTTCTGGGTGGCAACGTATGCAACGACACCCAGGATCATTGCGCCGATGTTTTCTGCGGCGGTCGATTCGAAGAGGTCGGCGCCGCGGCCGGCGCAGTCGCCGACGTTGTCGCCTACCAGGTCTGCGATGACAGCAGCATTGCGGGGGTCGTCCTCGGGAATGCCCGCTTCAACTTTGCCGACCAGGTCGGCGCCCATGTCAGCGGCCTTGGTATAAATACCGCCGCCAAGCTGGGCAAAGAGGGCCACGAAGCTGGCGCCGAAGCCGAAGCCGACGATAAGATGTGGGGATAATGCGGGGGTGCTGGCTCCGCCGAAGGCGAAGAATATCACGGTTACACCGATCAGGCTGAGGGCTGTAATCAGGAACCCGGATACAGCGCCGCCGTGCAGCGCTACTTTCACAGCCTCGGTCAGGTTCTTCTGTGCGGCAGCCGCGCAACGCACGTTTGACTTAACTGCAACGTACATGCCGATGAAACCGGAGATGCCTGAACAGATTGCGCCCACCAGGAATGCCAGTGAAGTATGCCAGCCGATGGAAAATGGATCATAGCCGGCCTTCTGCAACGCTTCCTCCGGCGGCAACAAACCCACGATCACTCCGATGACGATAGCTACTACGATCGAGTAGATGGCGATAGTGCTGTACTGCCTCTTAAGGAAGGCCCACGCACCCTCAAAAATCATGTCGCCGATTTCTTTCATCTTCGGGGTGCCCGTCGGCCGTCGCATGACGCTGATTGCCAGCAGGGCGGCAAATATCACCGTCGCTATACCGGCAACAGGTACGATCCAGAAGATAGGGGGAATTTGTACCATAGTACCTCCTTATTTGAATTTTAATTGTGGCCACAGGCCTTTTAAGCAGGGGCCCACCAAATGTGGGATTGTACCAGCGACAATGTTTAAAGTCAACCAGAAAGGGGTCGGCAGAAATGCCTAATCCCGGGCTTTTCCTGTTTCTTTAGAGGGCAACTGAGATATAAGGCTGACCTCTATGGTGTAGATAAGATATCTTGATTGCCGGATCTCGTCGGCGGGTATCACACCTTTGAGGTCTGGCAGCTTGGCTATTTCCTCCAGCACGCGCAGGCCTTCCTGCGCCCTCTTGGCATTGGCCCTGACCATAGCATAGAGGTCCCTGTGCTCCTTAACCAGGTCGCCCCCTGCGCCGATGTCGCCTTCGGAATCCCTGCTCAGCAGCAGGTGGATACCCAGGGCATCCGCCATCATGTTCACCTGGTGCCGCACGGATTTGAGCCGGCGGGTTGCGTCCACGTCCTCGACTATAAACCTTGAGACGTCCTCAAGGACGCGCAGTCCCTCGCTGACACGGTTGATGTTGGCGTCAACCGTACGCAGAATCCGGGCTTGCACTGTCCATCTCCCTTAGAGAGTCGGGGAGCACACCCTCCCTCGCGCTCTCAATGCTTTTCTTTATTTCCGCGGGTATCTCCATGTTCATATCTTTGAACTGCTTTTCCAGGCCCCTGCCGATATTCCGGGGGTCCTTATAATAATCCGCCGACATCCCCGCGCCCGGCTGGCCGCTCTCCTCGTGAACCGTGGCCGTTGACTTGAGAACCGCAAAGCTGGAGAATACCCTCTCCAGTCCGCTCCCGCCGCATGCCGGGCAGGCAGGGTCCGCCTGGACGGCGGTCATGCGCATAAAGATGCCCACCTTTTTTCTGCATTTGTGGCAGATATACTCGTAAATCGGCATGTCCCGGCTCCTTTGCGGATTATAGTTCAGCCAGTAGCTTCCCCGTCCTCCGCCGGGCCGGACGGCATCTCACCCCGCTCCATCCTTTCCATGGTCTCCTTGTATTCCGGGGCGACGGGTTCGCCGCCGCTCATCTTGTCGTTCCATGACGCCAGCGCCTTGGGGTCGTTGTTCGCCATGCCGCGCATCAGTTGCGAATCCGAAAGGATGTCGTCGTACACTGCTTTGTAGGATTTCTGCATCATGAACGTGGAGAACCTGCGCTGCAGCGAATTCCCCCCGCATTTGGGGCAGGGGGGAGCATCGCTGCTGAAACGCTGGAGCAATATCTCCTGCCGGGTTTTACAATTGGTGCACCAGTACTCGTAAACAGGCATAACTGCCTCCTCAATTTTA
>JAPLHM010000004.1 GCA_026389635.1 Chloroflexota bacterium
CAGGGTATAAAGATCGTAGTTGAGCGGCTGGCAAAATACGGCAAGCCCTTTTTCATACTGGAAAACGGCGTGCCGGACAGGGACGATAAACTGCGGCCGCGGGTGATCGCCACAGCGGTCAAGACCATGCACAGCCTCATCCAGCAGGGACACAAGATGCTCGGCTATCACCACTGGTCGCTGGTAGACAACTTCGAGTGGGCCTGGGGTTACGCTATGAAATTCGGCCTGGTGGCCGTGGACCCGGCGACACAGGAGAGGAAGCCCAGGCCTTCGGCGGCATTTTACTCGGAGATAGCGAGGGCCAACGCCCTGACCGCCGGCATGGTTATGAAATATGTTCCCGAAGCGCTGGATGAGGTTTTCCCCTCTAAGTCTTAACGGCAGTAAATAAAAGAGGCGGCGGGTCTTTGCCCCGCCGCCTCTTCTCTTCTGTTTGTATGACTGCTGCTATATTACTTTAAGTTGCCGCGCTGCGGGCAGGGTGGTCCCCCTGCCGGCCTTTGCGGTTTGGGCAATTCAACTGCCGGCTTCTGCGCTACCCATGCCTTGTAAGCATCGTACTGTGCCTGGGTTATCTTCTCGTCTGCAAGAAGCCTATCCAGCATTACGGTCGATTTGGCCGCTGCAAAGAAGGGGAACCGGGGCAGGTCAGCCGGTTTTGCATTAAGCCAGGCCTTGTAGGCATCCGCCTGCTCCTTGGTCAGTTTGCCATCGGTAACCAATCCGGCAAACATATCCGTCTGGCGGGCCTGCTGTTCCTCCAGCATAATCTGTTTGAAGGCGTCCTGTAGCGTGGCCTTATCGATATTGAGCCTGGCGGCTAACTTCTCTAACATTGCGCCGCCTGTGGGGGGCCCGAAACCACGGCCCGGGTGCGGTCCCGGGGGTGGCCCGGCGGGCACCCCGGCCGGCGCGGTTGCGCCGGTATTCGCGTTATCCGCATTGACGGCCGTCATTACGCCGGTTATGAGCAGAACCACTGCAATCATCCCGGCAGCCAGTCCTAAGACCTTTTTCCTCATATGAATCCTCCTTTTAAGTGGAATTGCTGAAGGATTTTTCTTCCTCTCAGTTATATCCAGAATACACCACGAATATTAGCAAATTATTTGTGTGCAGTTTTTGACGATCCGATCCATCAGTGATAGATTATTCGACGGCAGTTCCATCCAAATGCTGCTGCTAAAGGGGGTTTCACATGATATCGTTCAGCCCTTCCGAAGAACAGAAGATGGTAATCAATACTGTCAAACAGTTCGCCACGGACGTTATGCGTAAAAAATACCGTGAGTGCGAAGAGTCCGGGGAGATACCTGCGGAGGTGATCGACACCGCCTGGGAGCTGGGCCTGGTGATAAGCTGCATACCCGAAGAGCACGGCGGCGCCGGCTGGGAGCATTCAGCGGTAACGGGAGCTCTGCTGGCCGAGGAACTGGCCTGGGGAGACCTGGCCATGGCCATGCACATACTTACGCCCTCGCTGGCTATCCTCCCCATAGTGGAGATGGGCACCGAGGAGCAAAAAAGGAAATACCTTCCGCCCCTTTGCGGGGGCGCTTTCACGGCGGCCACCGCAGCACTGACCGAGCCCCGCTATAATTTTGATGCCGGCGCCCTGCAAACAACTGCCAGCAAAAACGGCGGCTACATGCTGAACGGCAGCAAGTGCCTGGTGCCACTGGCCGATGGTGCGCCGTTCACACTGGTTTACGCCAGGGATGGCAAGGAAAACCAGTGCTTCATCGTGGATAAGGGCACACAAGGGCTTGCGGTAGGCGAGAAGGAGAAGAACATGGGCGTGCGCGCCCTGGCCACCTACGGGCTTGAACTGAAGGACTGCAGGGTGCCTGCCGGCAATAAACTGGGCGGCGATAAGGGCTGCAACTTCGCCCGGCTGGATAACCTCTCGCGCGTGGCGCTGGCCTCCCTGGCCGTGGGAGTGGCCCGGGGAGCGCTGGAGTTCTCCCGTGATTATGCCCGCGAGCGCCATACATTCGGCGAGCCCATCGGCTCCCGCCAGGCCATCGCCTTCATGCTGGCCGATATGGCTATAGAGATAGACGCCTCACGCCTGATGAACTGGGAGGCGGCCTGGAAGCTGGACCGCAGAGAGGACGCCACCCGCGAGGCCTGCTTAGCCAAAGCCTATGCCGACGGCATGGTCATGCTGTGCACCGATTATGCCGTGCAGGTAATGGGCGGCCACGGTTATGTCCGCGATAACCCGGTCGAGCTCTGGTTCCGCAACGGCCGCGGATTCACGGCCTTCACCGGCATGGCCATAGTATAAAGGAGGACTATAGAGATGATTGATTTTGAGCTTTCAGAGCAGGAAAAGGCGTCCGTTGAGAAGGCGCACGATATAGCTGAAAAACATTTCCGGCCCGTCAGCCGGTACTACGATGAGCAGGAGCACGAGGAGCCACAGGAATTAATCGACTTGATGTGGTCCAGGCGGGGCGAGGGCGGACTGATGGGACTGGGCATCGACGGCGCCCTGCGCACCGAGGAACTATGCTGGGGTGACGCCGGATTGTCGCTGGCCATGCCGGGTCCCGGCCTGGGCGGTGCAGCCGTCTTTGCTGCCGGCACCAAGGAGCAGTGGGGTAAATTCCTGGCCCGTTTCAATGAGGGCAAGCCCAAGTGGGGCGCCATGGCCATGACCGAGCCGGGCTGCGGTTCAGATACGGCCGCTATCAGCGCCACGGCGGTGCGTGATGGCGACGACTGGATACTCAACGGCGAAAAGATTTTCGTTACATACGGCCACAGGGCGATTGACCTCTCCGAGGGTATCGTGGTGGTCTGGGCCTCCGTTGACAAATCAGCAGGGCGTGCAGGCATGAAATCTTTCGTCGTAGAGGCC
>JAPLHM010000330.1 GCA_026389635.1 Chloroflexota bacterium
TGTGACAGGTAGCTCATCGAAGCTTCCCCGCTATAACTCTGCCAGTTGGTATTAGTAACGAAACTGACCGCGGTGTTGAAGGCCATGTCGGGTGGCAAGGCAGGCAGGTCCTGGGGATTTAACGGCAATAAATTCTGCAGGCGCAGCAATAAATATAAAAATAGGAGCCCAATCAAATTAAAGACCAGCATGGCTACAGCGTATGTTTTCCAGTCCATCTCCTCAGCACTATTCACCCAGGCAATACGGTAGATGAGTCGCTCCAGAGGTTTAAAGACGGGGTCGAAAAATGTGCGCTCGCCCTGATAAACATGCGCCATATAGGCGCCTAAAGGTTTGACCAGGAGCAGGAGGATTGTTAAATATACCCCGATCTGGATTAAGCTGAATGCGGTCATTTAAACCATTCCGGTTTAAGCAAAGCTATAAACAGGTAAATGAATAACGCCAGGCACAGCAGGGCGGAGATAATCGAAAGAGTATCCATATAATCACTAAAGGCGCGAAATGGCGCCCAACAACACCGTGCTGAAAAAGAAAAACAACACACTCAGGCAGAAAAAAACAAGGTCAAACATATATCACGGCCTGGCCATATGATTTCGGTCATTTCAGACCATACTTCATCAATTAGCCTTTATTATACAACCGGTGTCAATCCAGCAATTTGGCACGGTTATTATTTAACTTCGGGCATCCCTATCTGCTATACTTCTCTTTCCCCTTTTTAATATGGATAATCTGAGCTTCTTCAGGCGTTACATCGTGCCCTGCCTGGCCGGTTTCCTGCAGGCGACTTTCCTGTGGGCCATCTTAACCTACATCACTATCTACTGGGTGGACATGGGCTACAGCCACCTGCAGGTGGGCATATTAAGAGCCGTTTTCCCGCTGGTTTCGCTCGCCCTGATGATACCTTTCGGTGTTGCGGTCGACCGAATATCGCCCAAGAAGCTGATCATTGCCAGCCAGCTTATCTTCGCCCTGAGCATAGCAGGATTAATGACGACGCAAGAGTTCTGGCCGACCATGCTGCTGCTGGCGGTAGGCGGCGCAGGCAGTGCGCTCTTCAACAACGCCCTGCCCTCGCTTTTTTATAAGACCCTGGGCAGCGGCATACGCGGACTCAAGCTGGGCTTCTTTACGGCAGGCATACTGGTGGGATACGGCCTGGGATCGCTGCTGGGCGGATATATATACACAGGCCTCGACATGAACGCCATCTTCCTCTTCTCGCTGGCAGGAACGGTTCCCATGGTGCTGCTGAGCCTGCTACTGGCGGACGTACCCGGCACGCGGGTCAAGATCAGCGATTACCGTGCCGATCTGTCCAGCAAGTCGGTGGTCGTCTTCGTCATACTGGTATTCGCCTTCTCCCTGCACGGCGGCGCCGAGCAATCCAGCTTCTCCCTTTTCCTCAACAAGGATATCAAGTTGGACATGGAGTCAGTAGGCTGGCTGTTCTTCATCCACGCCAACGTGATGGCCCTGCTTTCCATCGTCAGCGGGTACTACGGAGACCGCGTCAACGCGCGCGGAAAAGGTCTGGCCGCACTTTATTACGCGGGTATAGCCGTGTCAGGTCTGACCAATATCATGCTGATGTTTACAACCAACTTCGGCAACGTATTGGCCACACGCCTGACCCATGCCGTGGGTGACAGCCTGACGCTGGTGACGCGCAG
Source organism: Chloroflexota bacterium (assembly GCA_026389635.1). Lineage (GTDB taxonomy): Bacteria > Chloroflexota > Dehalococcoidia > GIF9 > UBA5629 > CAIMUM01. The sequence goes on from JAPLHM010000330.1 coordinate 1,686, forward strand.
CCTGATCGTCTCCAATCTTTTTATCACCTCGCGCATGGGAGGCAACCTGGCCACCATCCAGACCACCATAACGCTGGGGACGCTTTGCGGATCCATCATCAGCGGCGCGGTCCCGGGCTATGTATCGGGATTTGTCATTGCCGGCGCCGCGGCCGTCATGGCAGTCATCTATGCACTAATAGTCAAACCCAAATTCTGACCGTGTTTTGAGCACGTGTAAGCCGCGGACACGCCATTGCGGTATAATTCTGCCATATGCTGATCGCTCTTAGAAAAAGCATCAACGGCCTCAAAAAGGACAGGGAGCACGGGGCGGGATGGCTGACGGGGCGCGCCCTCGAGATTATCAGGGATGCGGCTACGCTGGACCCGGCTACCACCACGGATAAATTCCTGGCATCGCTGGGCGGTGTGACCGATGCGTTGTTGGAGGCGCGTCCCGCCATGGTTTCCATCTCCAACTATGCCATCTATTTCCGGGATGAGCTCGGCGCAGCCTCTTCGACCGCCAGGTCACCCCAGCGTCTGAAGAAGGCTGCCTTCAGCATCGCCGACCGCCTGATCAAGTTGCACCAAAAATTCTCTGCCGCTGCGACCCGCAACGCGGCTAAACTTGTCACCACACGCAACATCATCATGACCTGCAGCTACAGCTCGGCTGTTTGCGGCGCTCTTGAACAGGCCAGGCGGGGAGGCAGGGACTTCAAAGTGCTGGCCGTCGAGTCGCGCCACAAAAAGATATGCTACGGTGAATTGACGCTTCAGCGCCTGCGGCAGTCGGGCATCGTCGGCAGCATAGTGCCCGATTCGCAAATTGGCTGGCAGGCCGCCCGCGCGGACCTCATGCTGTGCGGGGCCGACAGCGTCTCGCTGCACGGTTGGCTGATAAACGGATCACCCTCTCTGGAACTGGCGCAGATGGCGCAGCGGAGGGGACATCCCTTCTACGCAGTGTGCGACACTTCCAAGTTCGATGCCAGGGGATTGATGGCCGGACTTGAGCAGACGGAGCCCGATTTCGACCGGGTGCCGCTCGACCTGATTACAGGACTGGTCACCGAGAAGGGCGTTTTGAAGGCGGAAGACGTATATAAATTTACCGTCGAGGACCTTACCAGGAGCGTGGGTGAACGTCCTCGTTGACACGCACGCCCACCTCGACGAGTTGGATGATTGCGATACCGCCATCGAGAGCGCGCGGCTGGCGGGCGTGGCGGGCATTATCGCCATGGGGCAGGATTTAAGCTCGAACAATAAAACACTGCAACTGGCCACCCGCTACCCGGGATATGTACACCCCGCGCTCGGCCTGCACCCGTGGGCCATCGGCAGCCTGGATGCAGCGCAGCTTGAGGAGAACATCAAATTCATCGCGGACAACCTGCACAGGGCTGTTGCGCTGGGCGAGGTAGGCCTGGACTACGACAAGCGGGTTCTGAAGGGTGCGAGTAAGGAAGTGCAGAAAGAGGTTTTGCGGCGGCTGCTGGCGCTGGCCATCCGTCATGATAAGCCGGTCTCGCTGCACAGCCGCTACGCCTGGAAGGATGCACTGGAAGAATGCCAAACAGCAGGGATAACGAAGCTGGTCTTTCACTGGTACACGGGCTTCTCCAGCACACTGGCGGAATTAATCGAGACGGGATACTACATCTCGGCCACGCCGGCTGCCGAGTACCACGACGAGCACCGACGCGCAATCCGGGAGGTACCCGTTGAAAGGCTGCTGCTGGAGACCGATTGCCCGGTTTACTACGGCAGGGAGCAACGCTACCGCTCGCAGCCGTCCGATGTCACGCGCAGCCTGAAAGCAGCGGCGC
>JAPLHM010000136.1 GCA_026389635.1 Chloroflexota bacterium
CCGCTCTTCCATTTCTCGGCATTTTTAATCAGTGCCTCGGCGCCCTTCATCATGACGCCGCCGTTCCTCTCGGATCCGAGCATTTCCGCCAGCTCCCTGACGCGGTCCTGTCCCTCGATTGTTTCAACTGTGCTGGATGCCCTTCCACCCTCGATGATCTTATTCAGCTTGAAATGCGTGTCCCCGAAACAGGCGATCTGGGGCAGGTGGGTTATGCACAGCACCTGGTGGAAGCCGGCAAGGCTGGCCAGCTTCCGTCCCACGGAGTCCGCGCTCCTGCCGCCTACTCCCATGTCTATCTCGTCGAAAACAAGCGTTGGGATGGGGTCCGCTTTCTTGAGCGCGCTCTTGCAGGCCAGCACGATGCGGCTGGTCTCGCCGCCGGATGCTATGGCGGACATGGGCCTGACGGGTTCACCGGGGTTGGTGGCCACCTGGAATTCCAGCCGGTCTATGCCGTCCCCGGTGTAGGCATATGCTTTGCCGCCAGCCACCGACAGTCCCTCGCCATCCTCCCTGCGCGCAAGCATGATATCGAACCTGGCCCATTCCAGTCCGAGGTCGGCAAGTTCGCCGTTGACCAGCCTTACCAGTTTCTCCGCAGCGCCGCGCCTGGCAAGTGAAAGCTCCTCGGCCTTCCTGCCCGCTTCAGCCTTCAGTTCCAGTCTCTCAGCCTCCAGCCTGGCCCTGGTCTCTTTGCCGCTGTGCAACTCCAGCAGTTCCACCGCCGCCCTGTCCCTGAAGGCCATTACGGCGTCTATGCTGTTGCCGTATTTGCGTTTCAAAGCTGCAAGCGCCTCGATCCTGTTCTCGATTTCCTCCAGCTTTTCCTGGCTGTTCTCCACGTTCTCAGCATAAGACCTCAGTTCCCGCGCAGTATCCTCTACAACAGCCAGCCCGCCCTCCAGTCCCTCCGCAAATTCGGCCAGGCGCGAATCGGCTGAAGTGATGCCCCTCAAACAGGTTAATACCCGGTGCATGAGGACTGAAACCGACCGGTCGTCGCCGTAGAGAGTTGCGTACGCATCTATGCAGCCCCCGCTGATGGCCCCGGCCCTGCGGTAAATGTCCCTCTCCCGCTGCAACTGCTCCTCGTCCACCTCACCCAGTGCGGCGTTGTCTATCTCCTCTAACTGGTACTGGAGCAGGTCGATATAGCCGTCCTTCTCCCTGTGTTGCATGGACGCAATAGTCTTCTCCCGGGCCCGCAACTCTTCAATAGTCAGCCTGACCTCCCTGCGCCTGTCCGTCAGTTCACCGTATTTATCCACCAGGTCCAGCTGGTTGGCGGTATCCAGCAGGGACAGGTATTCCATCTGCCCGTGTATGTCCACCAGGCCGCGGCCGATTTGCCTGAGCAGCGAAAGGGGTACCGCACGGTTGTTGACCCTGGCGATGCTCCTGCCCCCCTCCTGGAAATCGCGCGATATGAGCAACATCCCGTTGGACTCGGGTTCGATGCCGTTCTCCTCCAGCGTCCCTCTTATCAAGCCGAGCGTGGCCTCGGATGGCCAGAATATGGTCTCGATATGAGCCGACCTGCTGCCGCTGCGGATCAAACCGGATGGCGCCCTGGCGCCCATCAGAAGGCTGAGCGCATCCACCAGCAGCGATTTGCCCGTGCCCTCATCCCCGCTGATCACGTTCAACCCCGGCACGAAATGCATGGACATATCACGGATCACAGCAAAATTCTTAATACGCAGTTCACCTAACATCGTTCGCCTCCTGTTTTCACGGCCATTGATACATTTGTTCTATTATAATAGAGAACATTTGTTCTATTTGTCAAATTGACACGGCATGCAGATTGCGGTTAAATACCGTAAACAGCGCCCAATTAGAGGAGGCAGCATGGAAAAGAAGGTCCACGATTTCGATTTTCTGATTAAAGGCGGCCCGTACTCCCATATCATTGAGGCCAATGGTTTCCTGTTTGTTTCAGGTATGACACCTATTGATATCGAAAAAGGCATCATGATTACGGATGATGTTAAAAAGGGCACTGAACTGGCCCTGAGCAATGTTAAACGGGCACTGACGGCGGCTGGCAGCAGCATGGAGAAGGTGGTCAAGGCCACGGTCTACCTGCGTGACATGGCCGATTTCAACGCCATGAACGAGGTCTACAGGACCTTCTTCCCGTCCAACCCTCC
>JAPLHM010000301.1 GCA_026389635.1 Chloroflexota bacterium
TCCATCCACTCCGTGGCCGACGGCGTATTTTTGGCCGACAACCAGCGCTACGTGCGCAAGGACGCCAGCTTAGCCATGAACCTGCAACGCATCAACCGCCAGATCGTGGAGCCTTTCTACGACCTGATGTGCGCGGGAGAGGTGACCAACGTGCGCCACGTGGGCGCCAAGACTATGGACGCCGGCGACATCATGCAGTCCGTGGACGGCTGGACCGCCATCGGGGTGGGCAAGACCGAGATACCGCGCGGGTTCCGCTTCCCCTGGGAGCTTTCCAAGACCAGCTTCCGCGAGAAGAGCGGCGAGACGCTGCGCGCCATGCAGGCCATGGACGCCGCGGTGAGCGAACTTTCAATCGCACTCAACCCCGAGGACGCCGGCCGCGCGCTTTACCTGCTGGCCGCGCCCTCCAAGGAGATGAGCATGGATATCGCCAAGGGCCTGGGCGACTACCTGCGCGAGCTGGCCGAGAACGCGGTCATACGCGCCGGCGACTTCCCCAGGGACCGCGGGTCGGTGGATGTCACCATCCTATTCTCGCAGTTGGCCTTTGTGCAGAAGATACGCGACTATTACGACAGGGCCTCGGCATTTGCCATGACGCAGAAGGACCGCCTCAAGGAGACCACGGGCCGCCTGCGCGACATGGAAGACGCCGCCAAGGGCCTGCCCAGCCTCATATAAGCGCAGTTTTGATAATCAAGGAGGGAGCGGCTTCGGCCGCCCCCTCCTTTTAAAATCGTCATTGCGGGCCTTTTAGTCTCGTCATTGCGAGGAGCCCGCAGGCGACGAAGCAATCTATCCCCGTGCCTAACAAAATGTGTCGCCGGTTCCGGGCACTTATCATCCAAAACCGGGGGTATTTGATATATTAATAATGGTAGTATTCGGCAAAAAGGCTGAACAGTTCACCGGTAACCATCCATAACAACCTGAAATTGCTGAGGGAATTCGATATCGTAAGGATTTCAAAGATAAAGAACCAGCATCGAATCATTCCTAACACGGACAATTTCTATTACAGGTCTTTCATGCAGGTAATAAATTACCAAACAATACAGGGCTGTAAAGCTTTCCAGGAGCTGATGAAAATGGGCGCAGCAGGTATGTATGGCAGTTTTGCCAGGGGTACAGATGACAAAAACAGCGATGTGGACCTCTTTATTTTCAGTGAACGCCTACCGCTTCTTCTAAACTGATATGATAGTTCTCCATACAGTACTCAATGTCCTGCCTTGTTATGCCTCTTTCTAATAGGCGCCCTACAGCTAAGCACGATGACGAGGGGAGGGGCGTGACCGCAGTTATTGGATGGGGCCTTTGAGCTTTAAATAGTCGGCCAGCGCTTCCTGCCAGGGGGGCAGGTCATCCAGGCCGAGACGCTGCAACGCGCCGTGACCAAGCACCGAGTAGCGCGGACGTTTGGCCTTCTGGGGGAACTGGTCGGAGGTGATGGGGACGACGGGCGTTTTCAATCCCGCCTGTTTTAGTATTTCAACCGTGAACTCGTACCACGAGCAGGCGCCGCTGTTGGTCACGTGGATTATGCCGCTGAATTCGATCTCGATAATCTGGGCGATTTTGGCCGCGAGGTCATGCGTATAAGTGGGAGAAAAAACCTGGTCGTTGACCACGCGTAGCTCGGGCCTTTCTTTGGCCAGCTTGATTATGGTCTCAACGAAGTTGCCACCTTTGCCCATGGCGCCGGCCGTGCCGAAAAGGGTGGAACTGCGGACGATGACATGGTTTCTACAAACGCGCCGCACGTGGCCGTCCCCCTCCTGCTTGGAGGCGCCGTAAACGTTGCAGGGCGAAGGCTTGTCTTCTTCAAGATAGGGCGTGCTGCGCGGAACGGCCTCACCGCCGAAGACGTAATCGGTGCTGATATGCACCAGTTTTGCTTTGATTTCCTGCGCAGCAAGGGCGGCGTTCCTGGCTCCCAGGGAGTTAACGCGGAAGGCCAGTTCGCGCTGGTCCTCGCAATCGTCCACTCGCAAGAAGGAGGCGGTATTGATGATGACATCCGGCCGGTGCTTGAGCGCCCGGGCTTTGATGAAAGCGAGATCGGCGATGTCGCCATCCCCGATAGTCAGGGGCACAAGCTCATGCTTTTTCAGGGCTATGCAGAGGTCGGTGCCGAGCTGGCCATCGGACCCGGTGATGAGTATTTTCACCGGCTGCCGTACATCCTCTGATAATACTTCTCGTATTCGCCGCTCTTGATGTTGCGCCACCAGGGCCCGTTCTTGAGGTACCAGTCCACGGTATCCGCCATGCCGTTTCCGATGTTGAAGCGCGGCGCCCAACCCAGCTCCTTCTCTATCCTGGAACAGTCGATGGCGTAGCGGCGGTCATGCGCGGGACGGTCCTTGACAAAGGTGATCAGTCCCTCGGGCTTACGCAGGGCTTTTAATATGAGCTTTATCAGTTCGATGTTGGGCTGCTCCTGCCCGCCGGCGATGTTATAAACCCGCCCGGCTTTGCCTTTGAGCAGCACCGCCTCCAGCGCCCGGCAGTGGTCAAGCACGTGTATCCAGTCGCGGCGGTAAAGTCCGTCGCCGTAGACCGGTATGGCCTTATCCTCTAAAGCGTTGGTGATGACCAGCGGTATGAGCTTCTCGGGGAACTGGTAGGGTCCGTAGTTGTTGGTGCAGCGTGTCACCACCACGTCTAAGCTGTGCGTCCTGTGGTAAGCCAGGCACATCAGGTCGGCGGCGGCCTTGCTGGCGGAATAGGGACTGCTGGGGTCGAGCGGCGACTCCTCAGTGAAATAACCCTCTTCGGAGGAACCGTAAACCTCGTCGGTGGAAACCTGCAGGAAGCGCCCTACACCGTGGACGCGCGCGCCCTCCAGCAACACCTGCGCGCCCTTGAAATTGGTGTCCACGAAGGGGGAGGCGTCCAATATGCTGCGGTCAACGTGGGACTCCGCGGCGAAATTGACCACGGCGTCATACCCTTCTTTGAGTATGCCGTCTACAAGGTCGCGGCCGGCGATATCGCCTTTGACGAACCTGTAACCCGCCTGCGCCTGGATATCCGCGAGGTTCTCCAGGTTGCCGGCATAGGTGAGTTTATCCAGGTTGGTTACCTGCCAATCCGGGTGCTGCCCGAGTATATGGCGGACGAAGTTGCTGCCGATGAAGCCGGCGCCGCCTGTGACAAGTAGTTTCATGAACGTGCCTTTATGTTTTACTTGTGGGGGGGATGGAACCAGTCCCAGGGCCGGCCGCAGCGCGGGTCGTTTTTGAGGCCGTTGATCTCAACCGGCTTGATGCGCGGATCGTTCCAGGGGATGCGCTCTTCGTCGGGATCCTTGTAATCGTAAAGACGGCTGGTGAAATATACGATCAGCGAGGGCTCGTCGGCGATGGCCCGGAAGCCGTGGAAATAATAGCCGGGCATCCTGATGAGCATGGGTTTGGCCCCGCCGGCGATGATCTCTACGAGGCCGCCGCTTTTTTCGTCGTAGGCGCAGACCTTGGAGGCGCCCCTGAGCACCAGGAAGTAGTCCACCTGGCCGCGGTTGTGCCTGTGCCAGGCCCTGACCACACCCGGGTAGGTGAAGCTGATATTGGCCTGCTGTATCTCGTCGGGGATAAAATCCTTCCAGTCGCGCCTGATGGCCTCGGCGAAAAAGCCGCGCTCATCGGGCAGCAGGTTGATATCATAAGTACGGAGGCCTTCCAGCGGATGTGCTTTCATCATAGTTAATCTCTCTCTTATTATAATTCTATATCGGCGTCGTCGCCCACAAAGAGCCTGACCGGTCCTGAGACGGACTTGCGGCGCGTGACTGTGGTGCTGCTGCCTATCATGCTGTCGGTCAGGTGCTCGATATCGCTGATGCGGCAATTCTCTAATATGATGGAATGGTGGATGGAGGAGTTCTCGATCACAGTGCCGGCCGCTATGCTGGTGTAAGGCCCGATGAAGGAATTGATGATCTTGCAGTTGGGCGCGATGGATGCCGGCCCGCGCACGGTGCTCCCCTCGATAACTGTACCTTCGCCCACCGCCACGCGCCCCTCCACCTTGCTGCCCGCGCCCACCTTTATTTTAACGTCCCTCTTGAGCAGGTCGTCCAGCACGATGCGGTTGGCCTCCAGCATGTCGTCCTTCTTGCCCGTATCCAACCACCAGCCGCTGAGGATGTGGCTTTCCACCTTGTCGCCCATGTTGAGCAGCTCCTGGATGGCGTCGGTTATCTCGAGTTCGCCGCGCCGGGATGGCTTGATGCGGTCGATGGCGCGGTGGATATCAGGCTTGAATAAGTAAACGCCCACCAGCGCCAGATTGCTCTTAGGCTCTTTGGGCTTTTCCACCAACTGCAATATCTTGCCCGCGGCGTCCAACTCGGCCACGCCGAAAAGTCGGGGGTCGCTGACTTCTTTTAACAGCACCAGGGCGTCGGCAGATTTGCTCTCAAACTCGCTTACAAATTTTTTCACACCGTCCTGGATGAGGTTGTCGCCCAGGAACATAAGGAAGCGGGAATCGCCCAGGAAGTCCCGCGCCGTCTTGACGGCGTGCGCCAGGCCGGCCGGCTTCTCCTGCACGATGTAGCTGATTTCGGCGTCCCAACCCGGGCCGGCGGCCACGGCTTTCTTTATCTCCCCACCCGTCTCAGGCGAGATGATGATGGCGATATCCCGGATGCCGCTCTCGACTATCTGGTCGAGGACGTAAAAGAGGATGGGCTTATTGGCCACCGGCAGCAATTGCTTGGCCACGGTGTGGGTCATGGGCTTGAGCCGGGTGCCCTTGCCGCCCGAAAGTATAATAGCCTTCATGTGCGATAAATATTAATGACGTTTTTCGTAACTGCGGACATTATACCTGTACACTAAGAGCCCTGTAAAATAATCCATAAATCTGATCAATTACAGCGGACTGGCGCCTTACACGCGCTGGACATTATTCTTACAGCAGGAATATAATGCTTATGGGAGAGGTAGTATGCACGTGACACGGTGGCTTACCCGATTTTTCCTGATCTGTTCTGTCCTGCTGCTGTCATCGTGACATGGTATGAAATTGTCACTGTGAAATCCGGGGCTCGATCCACAGGGCGTAGTTGTTATCCGGGTCGGCGCCGGCCTCCACACGCAGTATGGCCATGACCTTCCTGCCGCCGTAGGCTGAGAGGTCGATATCCAGGCTATTTAAATTTCCGTCATAAGCCGCCGTTACCGCCGGCCACCATTTGACGCCGCCCTTTTCATCCTGGATGCCGAAGAGGAATGACACCCCGCTGACGCCACGCGCCTCCGCAGATAGACCCACCCTGGCAGTGAAGCGCGCGTTATAGGGCAGCTCCAGCGGCAGCATATAGCCTCCCATCTGCCATTGCTCCTGCCAGTCACCGAAGTAGCCCTCCAGCCATGCGAAGCTGGAGCCCGGCGGGACCATCTCGATCACGTTGCGGTAGGTCTGGTTATCCTCCGCAACGGCCTCGGGCAGTTTGACGGCCAGGCCGGCAACTCTATCGCCGTCGGAATATTTAAGCCGGCCGGCGCTGCCCCTCCAACTGGCGCGGGAAGCGTACTGCCCGAAATCATAGTTGTACTTGAACCCGAAAGAGGGGACGTAGCAGTTGTTGTCCTCGCTGGCCTCGGTAATTTGCTTCTTGCCGTCTGCGCATACCGTGATCTTGTATCCTTCCCAGTCATAATTGGTGAAGGGCAGGGTCTTCTCCTCGCCCGCCTTGAGGCTTTCCACCCAGCTCGTATCCCGCAGCATGTGGCTCTGGTCAAAGATATGCGTTTCGCTCTGCCCAATATCCACCGCGCCGATATTTTTAATCTTGTAGTAGAGCAGCCCGCTGATGTGCGTCACGCCCGTGATAACCAGGTCGGGCATGAAGGTGCTCCTTTCCGCCACCTGCACCGTCACCCAGGCGGTGGACACTCCCCTCTCCCCGGCGGCGGTGAGTGTGTACCTGGTGGTTACCTGCGGCGCGACGTCCAGCGAACCGGCGGGTTGAACCCTGCCCGGCCCGTTGTCGATGGTCACGACCGCGGCGTCGGACACACTCCAGCGCAGGGTCACGTTCTCGCCCGGCAGTATGTTGCTGGAACCGGCGGAGAAATCGTTGATCAGCGGCCAGTACCTGACTGCCGCGGCTATAGGAGCTGTGGCATTCTCAGTAACCGGCGTCACCACGGGTTGAGCCGCCGGCAGGCAGCCGGCCATCGTCAACGCCCCGGCCACCACTATTACACAGCAGACTATTTTCATTTCAATTCAAGTATAGCAAAGTGGCTGGCGCTGCACATGATGTCCTCTCCCCGCGTATAATACCCTGCGCGGGTCTAAGTGTTAACAAACGGCTTGATTTCTTCAACAGTATAATTTATTATACTTATGTCTAATCTATTGTACTTATTGATACAAAATGAGAACTGAGCAGCAAACGTCGATATTGCGATCAACAAATACCCTGAAAGTTCTTGCTTTCCTTGCAGAGAACAGCGGGCGCGATTTCACAGCTGGTGAACTGCTGCAAAACATAATGATCAGCAAAGCCGGTATATATTTAGCGCTGGCTGAATTGTTAAAGTTGGACCTCATAAACAGGGCGCAAAGGGGTAAATTCACACTTTATTCCGTGAAATATGCAGACCCTTTTATCAAGCAGTTCAAGGTACTGCAGAATATAACGTTATTCCGGCCACTTATATCCAGGCTTGGACCGTTAGCAAAAAGAATAGTGCTTTTCGGCAGCACAGGACGCGGCGAGGACCGCAAAGACAGCGACATCGACCTGTTTATCCTCGCGACTAACCCTGCTGCGGTTAATAAAGCTGTTTCTGCATTAAAATTCAGCAGGAAAATCCAGGCGATCGTGAAAACGCCTGCGGAATTCTCGGATATGAAAGATACAAACGGCGTTTTTGTCAATGAAATCGAGCGTGGTATCGCACTCTGGGAGGATAAAATTTGAGCTCAGAATATGAGGAGTGTATCCAAAAAGGAAAAATCAAGCCTTTTTCGCGCGGCCGTAGCCTTGTGTCAAAAGAAATGGAGACCTCCCTGGCCGATTTGAAAAGCGCTGAAAAAACGTTCGCCGACGGCAACTACAAATGGGCTACGATACAGGTTTATTATGCTATGTTTCATGCGGCACGCGCACTTCTCTACTCAAATAATATGCGTGAGCGCAGCCATTACTGCCTGGTGGTGGCTATCAAAGAACTCTTTGTGGATAAAAAGCTTGTCCCACCATCTTTATTGGAAGCTTTAAAAGAAGCCAAAAGCCTGCGGGAAGATGCGGACTACTATGACCGCTGGTCCCAGGCCGGCTGCAGCCGGCTTCTTGTTGATGCGCGCGAACTGCTTGCTATTGCCAGAAAAATTGTCATACCCTGATTGAATATAGAAAATGTTGTTGCCCGCTATGTATTGAAAGCAGCCGGATTTTGGAGTATGCTAATTTCAGAAAATGACGGGGCCATGATTATACGCCAGGAGGATATCAAGTGGTTGAACTTTTAAAAGAGAAATTCGATGCCATCGTGGTGGGGACGGGTCCGGGCGGGGCTACTGTGGCAAAGGATCTGACGGTCAAGGGCAAAAAGGTGCTGATGCTCGAATGGGGCAGCAACGCGCCGGTTAAGGGCAGCAACGGCCAGGCCTTCGGCTACATCGGCATGCCCTACAAGAGCCTTTACGTTATCGATAATATGCTGGGACTGGTGCGCGCCATCACCGTGGGCGGCAGCTCGGTGGTTTACTACGCCACGGTCTACGAGCCGCCCTACGAGTACTGGGAAAAGTACGGCATCGACATCAGGGACGATGTCAAAGAGGTCAAACGGGAGGTGCCCATCGGGCCGCTCAAGGACGATCTGATCGGGCCCATGGCCAAGCGCATCGCGCAGAGCGCGCTCGACCTGGGCTACAACTGGCAGAAACTCAACAAGTTCGTCTACCAGGACAAGTGCCGCGCAGCCTGCGATAAGTGCAACCTGGGCTGTCCCTACGGCGCCAAATGGAACGCACGCATGTACGTGCAGGAAGCTATGGACAAGGGGGCTACGCTGCTGGACCTGGCGAAGGTTGACAGGGTCATCATCGAGAACAAAAAGGCCACCGGCGTGCAATTTACCCGCCACGGCAAAAAACATATCGCGCAGGCCGACAAAGTGATCGTGGCAGCAGGCGGCATCGGCTCGCCGCAGTTGCTGCAGAAGAGCGGCATCAAG
>JAPLHM010000044.1 GCA_026389635.1 Chloroflexota bacterium
GGAGGACAAGGACATCACATCCACCGACCTGCAGGTTACCTCCCACAAGTACAACGAGCAGGGTGTCGGCGTGGTCGAAGCCCCCAGGGGCACACTCATCCACCATTACTGGGTAGATGAGACCGGCAAGATCACCGGGGTTAACCTGATCGTGGCCACCGGCAACAACAACGCCGCCATGAACCGCTCGGTATACGAAGTAGCCAAGCAATACATCAAGAACGGCAAGGTCACCGAGGGCATACTCAACAGGGTCGAAGCAGCCATCCGCTGTTACGATCCCTGCCTGTCGTGCTCCACCCACGCCCTCGGGCAGATGCCCCTGCACATCCAGTTCAGGGCGCCTGACGGGCAGATAGTAAAGGATATATACAGCTAAAGATTAGATACCGGTTATAAGAGGCTGGTTACAGATTTGTAACCCGCCTTTTGTTTTGATATCTTTGGAAGATGGCCTGCACGTTAATAATCGCTGGAAATGAGATCAGGGCAGCCCGCGGGGCAAACCTGCTGTGGGCAGCGCTGGATAACGGTTTTTATATACCCAACCTCTGCTCAGTCCGCGGCCTGCGCAGGCCGCCTGCATCCTGCCGCCTCTGCTTTGTGGAAATCGCGGGAAGGCCGCGCGGCCCCGTCACGGCCTGCACTGAAAAGGTCAGTGACGGGATGTCGGTTACCCTTAACAGCCCGGACATAAGAAGATTGCGTAAAACTTCCTTTGACCTGTTGTTAAGCAACCATCTGCTGGACTGCGGGCACTGTGCAAAAAACAGGGATTGCGAACTGCAAAAGATCGCCGCCCGTGAGCATTTCAAACTGAGAGACCGGCGTTTCAATAATATAGGCGGGAAATTTTGTGTTGACTCCAGCCATCCGCTGATAATATTTGACCGCAATAAGTGCGTCCTCTGCGGAAAGTGCATCCGGGCCTGCCACGAAAGTGGGAAATCGGTGCTGGACTTCGCCTACCGCGGCCTGAGGACAGCGGTTTCCACTTTTGCTGAAATGCCGCTGGCTGATACTGAATGTAATTCGTGCTTAGCCTGCGCCGCGGCATGCCCCGTCGCATCCATCTACCTCAAATCACTCCTGCCAGGCGTCCCTGCCGATTAGAGGGACGAAGCGGCAACCTCCCAGCTTCTCCGTCCTGTTCCCCGTCTTTCCCTTTGTGACACGTAACAGTTCCTGCTCAAACCTTGATCCAACCGGTATCACCAGCCTGCCCCCCTCGGCCAACTGGTCTATCAGCGTCCGGGGTACGGCCGGTGCCCCCGCAGCCACCAGAATGGCCTCATAGGGCGCATACTTTTGACACCCCAGTTGATCGCCGGCAAGCTCGACCTGTACATTGTTATAGCCCAGTTCAGCCAGCAGCCTGCGTGCCTCCCCGGCAAGCCCGGGAATCCTCTCCACGCTATAGACGAACCCGGCGAGCTCGGCCAGTATTGCAGCCTGGTAACCGCTGCCGGTGCCGATCTCCAGCACCTTTTCCCGTCCTGCCAGTTCCATCGCCTCCGTCATGAGGGCAACCATGTAGGGTTGTGAGATGGTCTGGCTAAAGGCTATTCCAAGTGGCCTGTCGTCGTAGGCCGATGACTGCAGTTCGATGGGGACGAAACGCTCGCGCGGCACACGGGACATGGCTGAAAGCGTGCGTTTATCTTTGATACCGGGAGATATCGACTCAATCAGTATCTGCCTGGCCCTGCCGAAATCCACGGGAGTAAAATCCTATGATTTCAAGGCAGGGACAAAGGTCAGCATTATAAGTATCAGTAACAATACCCCGGCGATTACGGCGATGCGCACGAGATCGGATTTCACATAATCATAATTGACCGGCTGTAGAGACGCCGCCATTACCTGAGCTTTAGCCGCAGAGGGTTGCGCCTTTTGTTGCGCCGGCCTGGCATCAGGCTGACGTGATGTCTCGGCAACTTTGCCCCTGGCTCTGTTTCTACGTGATTTTTTAGCCATATGTATTCTCCTGGATAATTATTGCATACCGTTTGAACAGGGTGTCATACCTGTTTATAAGCCCGTGTAGTGGAGATATGGGCGTGCCCCAGCACTTCCTGCACCGACTGGATATCGGCGCCGCTGTTCAGTTTATGTACGGCGTAGCTGTGCCTGATAGTCCTGGGGGTGACTTTGGCTGAAATCCCGGCTGCGCTGGCATGTCCCTGGACTATCTGCCAGAACCCCTGCCTGGTCAGCCTTTCGCCCCTCTGATTTAGAAAGAGCGCATTCTCCTTGTCGCTGGTCAACAGCTTGAATCGTGCCGAATCGATGTATTCCTGCATCATCCGGCCCATGCGGTTATCCAGGGGAATTTTCCTTAATTTTCCGCCATGCCCTCTAAAATTGATGCAGTTGTGACCCGCGTCCACATCATCAACATTGAGAGACATCAGTTCACTGGCCAGCAGGCCGCTGGCGTAGAGCAGTTCCAGCATGGCCTGGTCCCTTCTGCCATCTATGGACGGCACCCGTGCAGCCTCAGTCATTAAACGCTGTATATCAGCCACCGATAACGCTTTAGGCAGCGGTCTGTTCACCCTCGGCGCAGTCAGCCTGGGCGCCAGGTCCTTACCGACCTTGCCGCGTTCGGCCATAAATTTGAGAAAGGTCCTCGCCGCCGCTATCTTCCTCGCGATGGTGGACACGCTATAGCTTTTCTCCTTGAGGCTTAACATGTATGACGCCAGGTGCTCTTCGCTCAACTCCGCCGAATTACAGCCCGGCTCCTCTTTATCTTTGGCCGCAGCTATATAACCTGATAGCTGGCTCAGATCATTATGGTAAGCGTCAAGGGTGTTCCTGGAACACTTCCTCTCCTTGGATATGTAATTGAGAAATAATCTTATGTCTTCTTCCATTTTGGCGACCACTATTTTAACATAAATCGGCGTCCCTCAAACAGGCGACCATTTTGGATTCTTCCACACCTTTTGTCTGCCCATCATTTCGATGCTAAAATTGACCCGGCAATGATTAAACCGCATATACTGCCCTACTTGAAGCCCTTGCCCCCCAGGCCAGGCGTCTACACCTTCAAAGACGTTGACGGCAGGGTCATTTACATCGGCAAAGCGTCAAATTTGCGCAACCGTGTAAAAAGCTACTTCAAATATACACCCAATCTCCCCGAAAAAACAGCGCGGCTGGTTGAACGGGTCGATAAAATTGAATTCGTAATTACAGAATCAGAAATTGCAGCCCTGGCGCTTGAATGCCAGCAGATAAAAAAGTACAGGCCCCCCTACAACATACTGCTTAAAGACGACAAAAGTTTTCCATATATCAAGATAGATGTTAAAAATGAGTGGCCGACCATCAGT
Source organism: Chloroflexota bacterium (assembly GCA_026389635.1). GTDB lineage: Bacteria > Chloroflexota > Dehalococcoidia > GIF9 > UBA5629 > CAIMUM01. Next base: position 3,342 of record JAPLHM010000044.1, read on the forward strand.
ATAACCAGGCGGCGCTACAATGACGGCGCTAAATATATCGGCCGGGTTCCCAGCGCCTGGTCGGCGCGCCACACTTACGACTTTATCCGAAAAGTGTTCCCGCTGAGGTCCTGCAACAAGCAGATAAGCGGGATTGAAACAAG
>JAPLHM010000093.1 GCA_026389635.1 Chloroflexota bacterium
AAGGTGCACGGACTCAAGGCGGATGTCTCCAGGGGAGATTTCAGGACGGTCATCGGCCTGGTGGGCGATGAGAGCAGGGTGCCCTTTGATAATTTCGCCATACTGCCCGGCGTCAAGGAGGTGGTCAAAATCGAGACCCCCTACAAGCTGATCAGCCGGGAATACGGCCTCGCGGCCGACGGCAGCGGAGGCATGCGCCGCACCATCGACATAGGCAACATACACATCGGGAACGGCGAACCCATCATCATGGCCGGACCCTGCGCGGTGGAGAATAAAAAACAGCTATTCATGATCGCAGAGGCCATTAAAAAAGCCGGCGCCCACATACTGAGGGGCGGTATATTCAAGCCCAGGAGCTCGGTCCATTCCTTCCAGGGGGTGGGCGGCACAGACCGCAAAGACGCTGAGCAGGCCCTCAAGTGGATGCGCGACGCGGGCAAAGAGTACGGCCTGCCAGTGGTCACCGAGGTCAGGGGCGAGGACCACGTAGACATGGCGGCGGAATATGTCGACATACTGCAGATCGGCTCGCGTAACATGTACAACCAGGACCTGCTGGCCAAGGTCGGCAAAAAGAACAGGCCCATACTGCTCAAACGCCACTTCGGCGCGGGCATAGAGGAGTTCCTCTCCTTCGCGGACTATATAGCCGCCGAGGGCAACAAGGACATCATACTCTGCGAGCGCGGCATCGTGCCCGTGGGCAAGGGCAAGGAGTACACGCGCTACACGCTCGACATTGCCGCCGTGCCGGTGATCAAGAAGGAAACATACCTGCCCGTGATCATCGACCCCAGTCACGGCACGGGACGGCGCGACCTGATCTTCAGGATGAGCTGCGCGGCCGTGGCCGCCGGCGCCGACGGGCTGATGATCGAAGTGCACTACAACCCCCAGGAGGCCATCGTCGACGGACGCCAGACCATTACACCGGCAGAATTACAGGATATAATAAAGGCCTGCCGGGAAATCCATGGTATGGTATCATCCAGGGCAGGCAATTGATAAGGCAGTATTGAAGGTTGAGGACAGTAAAGGTCCGGACAGGCGGCAACAAAAGTTACGATGTACGCATCGGTGGCGGCCTGCTGTGCCAGGCGGGCAGGTGGAACAGGGAAATCTTCCCCGGCCAGATGGCTATTATTATCAGCAACCCGGATGTTGACAGGCTTTACGGCGACATGGTCAGGCAGGGACTGGAGAAGGAGGGCTTCAAAACAGTATCGCTGCTGGTGGCCGAGGGCGAGCGGCATAAATCCCTCGACACCGCGGCCAAGCTCTACGCCGGGTTCCAGAAGGCGCGCGCAGAACGGTTCACTCCCGTGCTGGCTCTGGGAGGCGGTGTAATCGGCGACCTGGCGGGGTTCGTGGCTGCCACCTATATGAGGGGACTGCCCCTGGTGGCCCTGCCCACCACCCTGCTGGCGCAGGTTGACAGCAGCCTGGGAGGGAAAACGGCCGTGGATCACGGTCCCGTGAAAAATAATATAGGCGTCTTCCATCATCCAGGACTGGTTATCGCAGACACCTTTACGCTGGGCAGCCTGCCGCAGGACGAGGTCAGCAACGGCCTGGCCGAGGTAATCAAGTACGGGATGATAACTGACAGGCCCTTTTTCAACCTGCTTGAGAAGAACATAGCCGGCATCCGTGCCCTCGAGGACCAACTGATAGAGGACGTGGTGCAGCGCTGCGTATACATCAAGGCGCGCATCGTGGAAAAAGATGAGCGGGACAACGGGCTGAGAAATACACTGAACTTCGGCCATACCATAGGCCACGCCATAGAGGCTGCCTCCGATTTCAGGATAAAGCACGGCCAGGCGGTGGCGGTAGGGATGGTCAAAGCCTCTGCCATCTCCAACCGGATGGGAATTTTCCCGTCCAAGGACCTGGCCAGGTTAAAGGACCTGCTGCTGCGGGCGGGACTGCCGGTGCGCATGCCCCCGGTGGACATGGCCAGGGTGCTTCTCGCCATGGACCACGATAAAAAAGTGGTCGACGGCAAGACCAGGTTCATCTTGCCGAGAAGGATAGGCCGCGTATTTATCTCAAGTGACGTCAGCTTCGCGCTGGCCATAGAGGTAATGGAGAGTGATAATGGATAAGCCTAAAATCTGTGCAGTGATCGTGAGCGATGACGCGGAAGCTGTCAAAAAGGCAGAGGTGCTGGCAGATATGCTGGAGCTGCGCATGGACCTGGTGGGCAGCGGCTGGCAGGAGCTGGCCCGGCGCCTGCACAAGCCCTGGATAGCTACTATGCGGGACAGCGCGCACCGCGGCAAGTTCACCGGCAGCGAGGAAGAGCGCGTTAACGAGTTGATGCAGGCGGTTAAACTGGGGGCCTATATCATAGATGTTGAGTTAGACTGTCCGGCGCTGGAAGACGTGGTGAAAAGCATAAAGGGCAGAGCCAGGTGCATGGTCTCATATCACAACTGGGATGGCACGCCTAACCTTGAGCAGTTATCGGTCACGGTGCAGCGCCAGCTTGCCGCGGGCGCCGAAATCTGCAAGGTTGTGACCATGGCCAGGAACGTCTACGATAACCTGGCGGTGCTCAAGCTAATAGGGCTCTTTCCGTGGATCGATTTAATCTCCTTCGCTATGGGACCGGTGGGGGCCCTCAGTCGCGTCCTCTCACCGCTGGCAGGCGGCTACCTGACCTACGCCTCGATGGACGAGGACAGCGGCTCCGCCCCCGGTCAAATGAGCGTCGATGCCCTGCGCAAGATATACAGGATGATATCCTTATGAAAGGTACGGCAATCGGCGGCAAAACAAGGATATGCGGCGTAATGGGGGACCCGGTGGCACACAGCGTATCCCCGGCCATGCACAACGCCGCGTTCCGTGAACTGGGCCTTGACTACGCATACCTGCCGTTCAATGTCGGCGCAGACGGTCTGGCCGGGGCGGTGGAGGGCATGCGGGCGCTCAACATGGTCGGCATGAACGTCACCATCCCGCACAAGGTAGCAGTGATCCCGCTGCTGGACGAGGTCGACCCCCTGGCGCAGCAGATCGGCGCCGTCAACGTCATCCACAATAAAGGCGGTAGGCTAATTGGCAGCAACACCGATGCAGAGGGCTTCCTGCGCCTGCTGGAAGGGCACGGCATCCAGGCGCGGGGTATGCGCGTGGCGGTGTTTGGCGCCGGAGGCGCCGCCAGGGCCGTCTGCTTCGCCCTTGCCTCCCGTGGCGCGGAGATCACCATTTTAAACAGGACTGCTGACAAAGCGGCAGGTTGTGCCGCGGAGATGGCGGAGCGCACAGGACGCGCATTTGAAGCGCTGGAGACGAATCCCGCCAACCTTGCCCGGGCCCTGGCAAAGGCCGATCTGCTGGTCAACGCCACCAGTATCGGAATGGCGCCCGGCGCGGATAAGAGTCCCGTCAGCCGTGAATTGCTCGATCGCAGGCACACCGTGGTGGATATCGTATATAATCCCATCAAAACCATGCTGGTGAGAGACGCAGAGAAAGCCGGGGCCGTGACTATTGGTGGACTGGATATGCTGGCGTGGCAGGGGGCACTGGCCTTCGAGATATGGACAGGCCGGGCAGCGCCGTTCGACGTGATGCGCAGGGCGGCGGCCAGGGCGGTGAAGAGCCATGAAGAGTAATGTCGCCTTGATCGGTTTCATGGGCGCCGGCAAGTCCGCCGTGGGCAGGGCACTGGCGGCTGCCGCTAAAATGGATTTCATCGACCTGGACGCCGTGATCGAGGAAAAGGCAGGCAGGTCGATCACCGAGATATTTGCCCGCGAGGGGGAACCCGTCTTCCGGCGCATTGAAGCCGCAATCACCGCTGACGCTGCCGGCAGGGAGAACACGGTCATAGCCTGCGGCGGGGGAGTGGTTCTCGACCAGGCCAATATCGAGGCGCTCGGGTGTAACGCTGTGATCATCTACCTGTCGGCCGATCCGTCCGTCATGTTGCGCCGCGTATTGAACAGCCCTGAAAAGCGTCCCCTGCTGCAGATGATTGATCCGGCGGCAGCCATGGACGGCCTGCTTAAACATAGAAAACCCCTGTATGAGGCGGCGGCCGACCTTACAGTAAATACTTCAGACCTTGATATAGACAGCGTGGTGCAAAATATACTCGCGGAGATGAGGAAGGATGAGAGTTTCAATTTCCCAAAGCGTGATTAGCGGCAGGGTGGCGGCGCCGTCTTCCAAGAGCTATACCCTGCGCGGCCTGATGTGCGCCGCCCTGGCCGGCGGCCTGAGCGAAATCGAGCGCCCGCTATATGCCGACGATACTGAAGCCGGATGCGACGTCCTTCAAAAGATAGGTGTAGGGATATATGAGAAGGGCACTTCCTGGATAGTCAGCGGGGGCAACTTCCGCCGGCCTGATTCAGAGCTCTTCTGCCGCAACTCGGCCGGCACCCTGCGCTTCATGACGGCCGTGTGTTCACTGGTCCCGGGCACCTGCCGGCTGACGGCCGGACTGTCTTTATCCAGGAGGCCCATCGCGCCGCTCGTGGTAGCCCTCAGACAACTTGGCGTGAACTGCACCATGGAGGGCGGCACCGCACTGGTAACCGTCGAAGGGGGGCTGTTGAAAGGTGGCTCAGCAGAGTTGCCGGGCGATGTCAGCTCACAGCTTGTATCCGCCCTGCTCTTTATTGCCCCCAGGGCCGCACAGGGCATGACCATCAATCTGACGCCGCCGGTGGAATCGAGGCCCTACATCCAGATGACTCTTGACTGCATGAAAAAATTCGGCATCAGGGTGGATCACAGCCCCGATTATATGAAATTCACGGTCAAGCCCCAGCTATACAAGCCTGCCCGCTACCGGGCAGAAGGGGACTGGTCGTCGGCGTCATACCTGCTTTCGCTGGGCGCTTTGGCAGGGGAAGTTTACGTGTCGAACCTTAGCAGGGACAGCCTCCAGGCGGACAGGGAGATCTCGGCCTTCCTGTCTCTCATGGGAGCAGATTTACGGTCCGGCGGCGACTATGTAAGGGCTAAAAAGTCGCAACTCAAGGCCCTCAAGGCTGACCTGTCCAACTGCATCGACCTGCTGCCGACGGTGGCGGCGCTGGCCGCCGCGGCACAGGGCGAGAGCATACTGAGCGGCATCAGCCGCGCCAGGCTGAAGGAATCCGATAGGGTGGCAGCCGTGAAGGAGGGCCTCAAAGGGATGGGCATACCGGTCAGGGAGGAAAGGGACGCCATGCACATCACCGGGGGCAGACCGTCAGGCGGCGTCATCGATTCGAAGGGCGACCACAGGATCGCCATGGCCTTCAGCATGCTGGGCGTGCTGGCGGGAAACACGGTAATAGAGGGCGCTGAATGCGTCTCCAAGACATACCCTGATTTCTGGAAGGTACTAAAAAGCCTGGGAGGGGAGGTGGTATTAGATGGGCAATAGTTTGGGCACACGGTTCGTCGTAACCAGCTTCGGGGAGAGCCACGGCAGGTGCGTGGGCGTTGTAGTTGACGGATGCCCGGCGGGACTGCCCATCGGGTTGGACGAGATACAGGCTGAGGTGGACAGGCGCAAACCGCAGAGCAGCGCCGGTGGCACCGGGCGCAGGGAAGAGGACAGGGTGGAAGTGCTCTCGGGCATCTTGAACGGCACTTCCACCGGCGCGCCCATCTGCATGCTGGCCTGGAACAAGGACGCCGATTCCAGCGCCTACGGGGAGATTGTTAACGTTCCCAGGCCGGGGCACGCCGATTACACAGCCTTTCTGAAATACGGCAAGTACACTGATTTCCGCGGCGGTGGCAGGTTCTCCGGGCGTATAACCGCCGGCTTCGTCATGGCGGGCGCCATCGCCAGGAAGCTGCTGGCCCTATCCGGCGTCGAGATTATCGCGCATACGCTACAGGTAGGGGATATCAAGGCCAACCCGCACCCTGCCGATATCACGAGAAAGAACGTCGACAGGAACGCGGTGAAATGCGCGGACCCGGTGGCGGCGAGGAAAATGATAAGACTTATTCAATCAGTACAAAAGGAAGCGGACAGCATCGGCGGCATTGTGGAAGTGCTGGCCCTCAACGTACCCGGCGGACTGGGGGAGCCCGTCTTCGATACACTGGAGGGAGAGCTGGTCAAAGCCTTCTTCGCCATACCAGCCGCCAGGGGAGTGGAGTTCGGCTCCGGCTTCACGGCGGCAGCCATGAAAGGCTCACAGCACAATGACCTCTTCAGCATGCGGGACAAAAAGCTGGTCACACTGACCAACCATGCAGGCGGTGTCTCAGGCGGGTTGAGCAACGGCATGCCCATCGTGGCGCGGGTGGCGTTCAAGCCCACGGCTTCCATAGGCAAAAGCCAGAAAACGGTTAACATAGAGACGGGCAAAAGGGTCGATTTATCAGTAAAAGGCAGGCACGACAGTTGCATCGTGCCGAGGGCGGCGCCGGTGGTGGAAGCCATGATGGCAGTAGTGCTGTGCGACTTCGCGCTGAGGGCCGGAATCACGGGGAGGATAATCAAGTGAGCCTTGAAGATTTGAGGGGAAACATAGATGACATAGATGCCCGCATGGTAAAGTTGCTGGCCGAGCGGCTGAGCGTGGCCTGCAAGATAGGCGCGCTCAAGAGAAAGGGGCTTAAGCAGGTACAGGACGGGGCACGTGAAAAAGAGGTGATCGAACATGTGCGTAAACTGGCAAAGAAGGAGGGCATAGCCCCCGGTGATGTAGAGCGGTTCTACGAACTGGTGATGGCATCTTCGAGAAGCGCGCAGGGAGTGGAGATCGCCTTCCAGGGCCAGGATGGCGCCTACAGCCAGGAGGCGGCCCTCAACTTCTTTGGCAACCCTGCGCTGACCCGCCCCTGCGAGACATTAGACGAGGTGTTCAAGCTGGTGCAGGAAGGCGGACTGCCTTACGGCATCGTGCCGGTCGAGAACTCGCAGGAGGGCAGCATCAGCCGTTCCTACGACCTGCTGCTGGATGCCGACGTTATGGTATGCGGGGAGACGCAGATCAGGGTCTCGCACTGCCTGATCGCCAACCCGGGCGCCTCAGCAGCCTCCATAAAAAGAATCTACTCACACCCACAGGCCCTGGCCCAGTGCCAGACA
>JAPLHM010000062.1 GCA_026389635.1 Chloroflexota bacterium
CGGGATATGAAACGCAGCCCGCGACGGTACCTGTAACCGTGCCGCCGCTATCACCGGGTGACCAGTTGCTGAAATTCTTAACCAATCCGGTGACCCTGCTGGTTGCCCCTTCCGTGATCGTTGTCATCGTCCTCATGGGATGGTTTGCGCGCCGTGCCCTGCGCGAACGGCGTTACCGGCAGAGCGCGGGGCGGCAACCTTTGGTAGCACTGCTTGATCAACCACCGGCGCCGTCACGGTCACCGCTGCGCGGCGCCGCCGTGGCCGTACTGGAATTGTCCAACGGCCAGATGATACGGCTGGGCGGCGAAAGCGAAATAATCGGGCGGGCCCGGGTCGCCAGGTCGCTGGGATTAGATGAACTGGGAGCGATCTCGAGGCAGCATTTCAGGATCAGCTTCGAGGACGGGAAGCCTTTTATCGAGGATATGGGCAGCGCCAACGGTACCACGGTCAATGGAAGGGATATACGGGGTGCGGGACTGGTGGAGTTGCACGACGGGGATGTAATCAAGATGGCGGGCAAGGCCAGCCTTAAGCTCAGAGCCGACTAAGAGTCTGGTTAATCCTGCTGGGCCGGTGCAGCCCGGCTTTATAACGATTAACAGCCGTTTTATCAGAAAATTGTCAGGCATCTGTAAGGCGGGGGTCAAGCAGGGTGGGGAGGGCGCCCTTATACTTAGGAAAAGCACAGGACTCACCCGGGAGGTGATTTATGCATATGAAAAAAATAATGATACCGCTGCTGATTACATTCATGGTTATATCCGCCGCGGCTTCCATATTTTCGCCTGTCTATGCCCAGCCATCCCCTCCGGTCAACCCGGATGAAAGCTGGCAACCTCCGGCCGAAGGAGAAGAGATGGTTGAACCGCCGGTCAGTGTTGACACTTATAACCAGGCCTGGCCCAGCCTCCAGATGACGGTGCCGCCATCACCTCCGCCGGGAGTTGCGGGTTCTATTGTAAACGCCTACCTTGTAACTAACTACGGACAAACGCTGTACAACCTGTACCGCAACGACCTGTGCTACTTAGTAGTGTCGTTTGACGGACCCGGTTACTTCTACCTGTGGGAATACTATCCGCCCGGAAGCACTCCCTACGGCCACTGGCTATGTTACAGGTGGTACAGGCCCTACGCGGGCGTGTGGCGGATCGGGCCGTTCAGCGCCGAATCATGGGATCCCGACGGGCTCTACGTCTGGAAGATGTGGTACAATTCCGGCCTCTCCTGGTCGACGCGTACACTGAGCTTCAATTACACGCGCGGCAGCATATCGCCCTACAGCGGGCCGTCACCCAGGCCGATCTACCAGCCGGTGATCAACTCTTTCAGCGCCAATGCATCGTCGGTAGATGTCGGGCAGACCGTCAACCTGGCCTGGACCACCACTAACACCAACAGCGTCAGCATATCCCCCGGGATAGGTGCGGTTGGCACATCCGGTTCAACCACCGTCACCCCCGGCAGTACTACTACTTATACCCTGTCGGCGACGGGAAACTCCGGCAGCACAGTCACCGCTTCCACATCCATAAATGTTATACCGAGGGTATCACCTGCGTTGAGCGTGCAGCAGCCCACCATCCCGTCAGGGCAATCCACTGTGCTTTCATGGAACGCCCCTGCCGCCGTACAGGTCTTTATATCCGGCCTGGGGAGCTTCGATGCTATAGGGACGGCGACCGTAACGCCGGATAAAACAACCACATATAATATTACCGCAGCGTATATCGACGGTACCACGCAGACGGCGGCGGTAACCATCACGGTTGAGCAGCCGCCCTACCTGATTTACGGCCTTTTGGCACTTTTGGCCATAGCTGCTGCTGTGATAGTCATAATGATGGTCAGGAGGCCGAGGGCAGCGCAGCCAGCGCGTGCGACGGGCATGCGCGCAGGCACCGCCACATCTGCTGCCTCCACGTCACCTGCGGGCGACCCCGGGTTGTCCACATCTGTTACGGAGGCCCCGCCGGCCAGGCTGGTTATGCCCGACGGCAGCGAGATGCTGCTGGCCGGCAACACCAGGACGTTTGGCCGCCCGGATTTTGAAAAGCTTCTGCCTGGGGACAGGGCCTCATTTATCTCCAGGCATCACATCAGCGTCTGGTATGAAGACGGGAAATACTACGTCGAGGACCGCGGCAGCACCAACGGCACCAGGATCAACGGCTGCGAGATCCGCGGCAACGGCAGGCAGGCCCTGGTCGACGGCGACGTCGTTGAGTTGGCCGCTAAATTAAGTATCACCTTTAAAATATAGTTATTCAAGAGGAGGACAAAATGATCAATAAAAAGGCCATGCAATTCCTGGCGGCGGCGCTCATAGTCTGCTCTGTGCTGATGCTGCCGCTTACGCCTGCCTCTGCGGCGCAGGACATCTCGGCAGGCCAGGCTGTCAGCCTGTTCTACGAGGGTGAACCGGAATCGTCAACACCCGTTGACCCGGCGCTAACACCGCCGGATCCCGTGGTTGAGCCTCCGTTGCCGGTTACGCTTATAGCCGAGGCTCCATTGCCGCCTGAACTTCCGGCTGGTATTACACTCCCACCTCCTACTTTGCCACCCACAGTCCCGGCCGCCCCTATTGACAAAGCATACCCCTTCCCTCCGGGCCCTTTGCCACCTGGGCCATTCCCGCCTCCACCGGGACCTATCCCGCCTCCACCGGGGCCCTTCCCGCCACCCCCCGGGCCCTTCCCACCTCCTGGTCCACATCCACCTGGGCCTTTCCCGCCTCCTGGTCCATTTCCACCAGGTCCTATACCTCCGCATCCGAGACCGCCTGTGCCACCGCGCCCTTATCCCCACCCGGACTACCCGTATTATCCATACTATTACGGGACCTACCCTTATTACAGGTCATGGGTATCCCCTTCCTACCCCGTCGTAGTGGTGCCTTCTACGCCTACCCCTGTCTATGCCCCGGTCATCGGCTCATTCACAGCCAACCCCAGCTATATTCAGCCGGGACAGTCGGCCACGCTGTCGTGGACGGTCAACAATAATGCCAATGTCAGCATATCCCCGTCGGTGGGTTCGGTGCCCAATACCGGTGTATATGTGGTAACCCCCGCTTACACGACCACTTACAGCATATCCGCGTCCAACACTGCCGGAACGGTGTCCGCCAGCACCACG